>CAJQQA010000056.1 GCA_905480355.1 uncultured Flavobacteriales bacterium
CCGAAATCTAAGATTCTATGTACATCTTCATTTGAACCTGTAAAACAGTGAAAAACACCCCTCAAGTTCGCGTCATTCAAGTCATCTAAAATTTCATAAATTTCTTGAAATGCATCTCTAGCATGAATTACAATTGGTAAATTCAATTCCTTAGCCCACTCTACTTGAATTGCAAATGCCTTTTTTTGTGCTTCAATAAATGTCTTATCCCAATAAAGATCCATCCCTATTTCTCCAACAGCGATGTATTGATCACTTTTGAATAACAAATCTTTCATGGTATTTAGTTGAGCTTCCCAATCTTCTTTAACGTTTCCTGGATGAAGCCCCATCATACTGCGGCAATTGTTGGGGAATTGTTTTGTCAACATATGCATATCATCAATTGTTGCAACGTCAATGTTTGGCAAGAGCATTAATTCTATCCCATTATCAATAGCACGTTGAACGACTTCTTTTCTGTCTTCTTTAAAAGCGTCAACATAAAGGTGAGTGTGCGTGTCTATAAACATTGATTTAATTATTGATAATGTTTGATTAAAACAAAGAAATACTAATTCCGAATTGTAGTAAGTTTAACTGGTCACTTGCTTTATTCGTAAATAATGTGTTAAAATTATAACTTCCATAAAGTGCGATATTCCTTAACCCAACTCGAACATGTGCAGAATATATAAGTTCGCTTTGATCTGGAAAGCTGAATCTTTTATTCTTTTCCTTATGGCCATTAACATTAAAAGTCTCTTTGGAGTAAATATTCGCTTGGTAGCCAATTTTCCCTCCAATATGCACTTTAAAATGTTTCCAACTTTCATTTCTAAACCTCAACTCAATTGGAATTGAAAAACTATTTCCTGAAACAAAACTCTTTACCGCTACAGGTGAAAATTCTGGCTTATAAAAGCTCGTAGAATTATTTACATCATCAATAACAACAACTTGATCATGTCTAATATTGATATATTGGTGCGCAATTCCAATTCCGAGAGCAATTTTGTTGCCTTTCACCAAGGGTATATCAAACATAAGGTTTGTATTTAAACCAATAGATGCCCAATGGTTTTCAAATGGTTCTTTATCTCCCGACCAATCGTTGTAGGTCACATCAAAGATTAAGCGATCATATTTTCTAACTTTCTCAATCTTTGCTGGACGAAGCCCTGTATAGAACCACATAAGTCCAGGTCGGAAGCGAGAAATTTCATCTTCTCCCTTACCATCGTATTGTCCAAAAGTGATCAGACCTATAAGGCATAACGCTATAATAAGAAAATACTTAATCATTCTTTAGCTTTAATTCCCAATTCCATGAATCCCGAACAGCGTCATTTACGCTCAACTGAGACTGCCAATTTAATATTTGTTTTGCTTTTGTTACATCGGCGTATATTTCAACAACATCACCTGATCTTCTTGCAGCATATTTCCAATTCAGTTTGGTTTCAGAAACATTTTCGAAAATATTAATTAATTCCAAAATGCTAGTTCCTCTGCCTGTACCAATATTAATATTCTCAGCAAAAAAACCATCATTCGCTATTAACCAATCCATTCCTTTCACGTGTGCATTTGCAACATCTGACACATGAATATAGTCTCGTACGCATGTTCCATCAACTGTATCGTAATCATTCCCGTTCACTGTCATTCCGTTAAGTTTTCCGACACCATTTTGAGTAATCACGGGTAATAAATTGTTCGGTTTGCCAATTGGAAGTTCGCCTATCAACGCAGAAGAATGAGCTCCTATGGGATTAAAGTAACGTAAATTTAAAACACGTATTGGCGCTCCACTTGTTACTACATCTTCAATGATTTCTTCACCAACTTGTTTTGTGTTACCGTAAGGAGAATTAGCTTTCTGAATTGGAGAATTTTCATTCACAACTTTAGAATTTTCCGGTTCCCCATAAACTGTACAGGACGAAGAAAAAACAAAATTTTCCACACCTTTCTCAATCGCTAAGTCTAGACAATTTACTAAACCCATAATGTTATTTCTGTAGTAGCTCAATGGCTTTTCGACGGATTCACCTACCGCTTTGTATGCGGCAAAGTGAATTATTCCTTCAAAATCAAATTCGTTAAATACCGTTTTTAATTTTAACAAATCACAGACGTCAACTTTTCTAACAATTACATCTTGACCGGTGATCGCATTAATACCATTAATACTCGTTTCTTGAGCATTTCTAAAGTCATCTAGAATAACTGGGGTATAGCCATTCTTTATCAGTTCAACAACAGTATGAGAACCAATATATCCTGCCCCTCCTGTAACCAATATGTATTTGCTTTTATTCATTTACCAAAGTTAAAAGAATTAATGTTGATTGTTTCTTTAAAAATTGAATTATTTTTATTGTGTGAAAGATCAACGAAAAATAGATTTTAAGAAGCATGTGTCACCCCCTGCATCTAAAAAATCCATGGTGAAAATTCTAATTTACGTTTTTCTTTTGGGGTTTATAGTTTATCTCCTATCTACCAGTTATGATAGTCAATCAACAGAAGTTATTGAGATTGATGCGAGCGAGATAAGACTTGAGAAATAAGCATCATAAAAGTGGTAAGATACAAAAAAAGCCATCCCTATAAACTAGGAATGGCTTAGCTATCTTTAAAATTAAAGGTAATCAGTACTATACTTTCATTCCTTTAACAACTCTATTTTTACGTTTCGTCTTTTGGAGCTTCTTCTTTTTCACTAAAAGAAATGATGTACCACTTGATGGTCTCGCTAAAAACATCTCATTTCCATATTTAAGCGTTCCTCCATTTTGGCCATTCTTCCAATCTGCGACTAAATAATATTTACCTGAATTAGAACCTCCGCGTTGAGCGAAAGAAATTGTCTTGCCAGCTCCTGGCTCAAAACGAACAATCAATTCTCCATTTGATCCAAAACTGTCAAAAACACATTCTGTTCCTATTGGAATAGTGACTGCATCTTGCTCATTACTCGATGAAGATATCAAAACTCCTGAATCATCAGTTGCTTGACCTCCAGATTGTTTATTCTTCTCTAAGATGATTGTTGCTGATGTTAAGAATTGTACTTTTTTCACCATTTGCTCGGAATCTAATCCAAACTCATCTCTAACTTGGTTGGTATAGGGTACTCTTGTTCCACAACTAACAAGTAACAACCCAATAATCGCGATAAATAAATATTTCATTTTTCTTTTTTTTTACAAATATAATCAATCAAATTAAGCAATAATAATGCCGAATCACTTTGATTACTAAAATCGTACTATTTTTGTTAAAAACAATCAATGGCCGTTTCAATTAAAAAATTTACGTTTAATCCATTTCAGGAGAATACATATATTGTGCATGACGGTGAAAACTGCGTTATCATTGATCCTGGCTGCTTTGAACCACATGAGAAAGAGGAATTGCTACTTTTCATAAAAGATAACAACTTGATTCCTCAAGCATTGCTACTTACACATGCACACATTGATCATGTTTTGGGATGCCATTTTGTACTACAGAATTTTGATGTTGATTTTTACTTGCACGAAAAGGACTCGAACACTCTCGCTTCCGTTAAAGATTATGCGCATGTTTATGGATTCAAAGGATATATACCGCCGGCGGAACCAACAATTTGGCTCAAAGGTGGAGAAAGTCTGGTTTTTGGTGAAATAAAGTTTAATGTATTGTTCACTCCTGGACATAGTTTGGGACATGTCGTTTTTCACGATAATTCCAACGCTTTTGTCATTAATGGAGATGTTCTGTTCGCTGGAAGCTTTGGCCGTGTTGATTTACCAGGGGGTGATATCAATGTTTTAAAAGAAAGCATCCATCAAACCATGTTTAAATTGCCTCCTGAGACTGTTGTATATTGTGGACACGGAGGAGAAACAACAATTGGTCAAGAAAAGCGTTCTAATTACATTCTTCAGTTTTAACTTTCTATGAGAATAGCCATCAATACACGTTTTCTACTTTCACATAAAATGGAAGGTTTTGGATGGTATACTTATGAAATAGTCAAGCGTATAGTAGAAAATAACCCTGAACATGATTTCATTTTCTTTTTTGATAGGCCATATGATAAACAATTCGTTTTTGGAAAAAATGTAACGCCCGTTGTTCTAAATCCGCAGGCAAGACATCCATTTTTATTTTATATTTGGTTCGAGTTCTCGGTGAAAAAAGCTCTTAAGAAATACAACGCCGATATTTTTTTCTCTCCGGATGGTTATCTTTCCTTGTCTTCAAAAGTAAAACAAATCATTACAATTCACGATATTAATTTTGAGCACAATCCAAAAGATGTGGGTTGGTTAGTTCGGAAATATTTATGTCACTTTTTTCCAAAATTCGCTAAAAAAGCTGACCATATCCTTACTGTTTCTGATTATTCAAAAAACGATATCTCAAAAGCATACGCTATTCCATCAGAGAAGATTACGTCAATTTGGAATAGCGCTTCTGATATTTTCCGACCATTAGAAGCTTCTGAAAGGCAAGATACACTTGATCTTTTTGCCAATGGCAAGCCATATTTTCTCTTTGTCGGGGCACTTTCTCCAAGAAAAAATATACAACGATTAATTCAAGCTTTCCAATTATTCAAGGTGAAGAATCCAAGTAATGAGACTCAATTGCTTATCGTTGGTGAAGAATTATGGAACAAGGCGACGGCAAATTTAAAAATAGAAGAGCATGTAAAGAAACAGATTCACTTTACTGGACACGTGAATTTAAAAGATTTAGCACTATTGATGGGAGCTGCTAAGGTTTTTACTTATGTTCCCTATTTTGAAGGATTCGGTATTCCTCTTGTTGAAGCGATGAAATGTGGTACTCCTATTCTAGCAGGAAATAAAACCTCGCTGCCTGAAGTTGCAAATGATGCTGCATTATACTGCGACCCATTTGATGTAAAAGATATCGCCGCAAAGTTGACATTACTGGAAAGTGATGATGCTCAACAGCAAATGCTTTCTCAAAAAGGTTTAGAACGTGCAAAGTTGTTTTCATGGGATGAGTCTGCAAAAGCAATTTGGGAAGTCATTTGTTCCTTTGAAAAGTAGATTGTACTTTTAACAAAACCAAATCCATGAAAAAAATTTCAACTCTTTTTTTACTCGCTTTAGTTTTCTCAGGATGTGGAAGTTCAAAGTTATTTAAAGTCGCAGAGGTTCGATCAATAGAATTCGAATACGATACAAATGCTGATTTAAATTATGGGGGCTCACTGAAAGCGACACCATATGCGTTGTTACTTAACGGAGATAAAGTTGATATTTCTAAGAATAGGAAATTTAAATTTTTCTCACAAGGTTTAAAAAAAACTTCATCGAAAACACATTATTCCGTGGTTAAAAAACCTTCTGGATTTTCAGACGACACACTGAAAGTTCAGCTTTTATTGACGGATAAGAATGAAACCTTCTCTGTTACTAAATCTATTTTATTGAACTATAGAGGGACGCTAAATGTCAACTTAAACGGTCGAAACGGCTCAAAGGGAGAAAATAAAAAAAATCGAGGTTCAACCTATATTTTACGCAACGGAAAGGATGGAGAGAATGGTGCCAATGGTCAAAATGCAAAGAATGTTCTAGGTTATAACTTATACAACTGGAAAGAAAATGAATTTTATTATTTCTATATCATTAGTGCAGACTCAAGTGAAATTCTGACATATAAATCAGCTGATAAAAATGGCTTAACCATTCAACTCAACGGAGGTAAAGGTGGTAACGGAGGTAACGGAGGTAATGGAGGTAATGGTAAGGATGGTAAGTTAACGTCTAAAGGTAAATCAATAATACCTGGAAAAGGGGGCAATGGTGGTAATAGTGGCAATGGAGGCAATGGAGGCAATGGCGGTAATTTAACTGTATTTATTCATAGAAACACATCTGGAATTGAGCCGAGTATAGTGTTATTCAACAAAGGTGGTCGGGGCGGCAACCCTGGGAAATTTGGGAAAGCTGGTAAGCCCGGAAACCCTCTTGAAGGACAGAAACTAGGTGTCTCAGGTGTCAACGGGACCATTGGTAAAAGAGGGCGAAATGGAGTAAATGGATTACCAACCTCAGCTGTGGTTGTGAGTTTTGACTTTACGCGTTATTTATAGAACGGTGAAATCATCCAAAACACTACGACACCACTTAGGGCAACATAAAACCATATTGGCCAAGTAAATCGTGTCCATTTTTTATGCCGTTCAAAATTACCTTGCCAAGCAAATAAATAGGTGAACAATACAAGCGGTATTACAATTACGCTCAATAAAATATGTGAAATCAATAATGTAAAATAGAATGTTCTTGAACTTCCTCCATAAGGAGTTGATTCTGATGTTAAATGGTAAGCTACATAGCACCCCAAAAACAAAACAGATAGCAATAAAGCAAACCTGATCAACTTACGATGTACCTCTATTTTTTTCTTTTTTACCGCGATCAAAGCACAGACTAAGGTCAAAGCCGTAATTCCGTTAATTGTTGCGTAAATAGGAGGTAAAAATGACGTGTCAAAACCTTTCACTTTTGGAGCTCCGAACAATACGGCTACTACAATTGGAATTACGATTGATAATAGATAAATCAATCGCGTTACCCTCTTCTGCTTAATGGGATCCATCAACTCC
>CAJQQA010000057.1 GCA_905480355.1 uncultured Flavobacteriales bacterium
ATGCAGCATCAATTGCGCTATTTACATATCCTGCAATCCAATCCAGCCAAGAATAGTCGCTTGCTAAAACAACTGACTCCCCAATGCTAGAGGCGATGTAGCTGAAGTATAAATAGATTATTGTAAGAATTGCTCCCGGAATAAAAAACAACAGATATTTCCCTTTCGTTACAAATTCAATTGCTTTTGTAACGCCTTTGATATGATATAACAGTGTATTCATTACTTCTATCAAATGTAAGGATATCTTCTTACAATAGCTTTTTGAACAGCATATAAAAACCAGCATAAAAAATGAGAATAGTCATTGCAAGTTGAATTTTGGATGTGTATCCATTTTTGCGACCATAAAGCCAGCTAATAATACCAAGTGTGATTGCAGGAATAATCGGGTAGAGAAAAACTGAAGGCATTTCTTTATTTACCGATTAGAATATTTAAACTTTCAGGAACAACACTAATTGCTAATTCCTCTTTAACTTCAAATGGTTCGCCATCATAATGAGCCATATTTCTTGAAAGATGAAGTTTTCCTTTTTTGAAAGGCATGATTTCCGTAAATCTCGATTTATCACTGCTTTTCCTAAAGTATCGCCATATTATTGATGGCGCTGACCAAATCGAGAAAGGTTTTAAGATGCACAATTCAATTTCTCCATCTGTAACATCAGAATTTGGCGAGATCGAAAAACCATTACCAAACTGAGATGAATTAGCAATTGTGCATAATACCACTGGAAGAGTTTTTACTTTTCCATCAATGTCAATTGATACATTGATTGGGTTATATTTAAAAAACTCTCTGGCTATTAGATAAATATAGCCTCTTAATCCTCGTTTAGTATGTGTTTCGAATTTCTTTGCGATTACAGCATCAAAACCATAGCCTCCAACACCTAAAAAGGATTTATCGTTGACAAGAACAGTGTCCATTTTAATGGCATTATTGTCATTTATGCATCTTATCGCTTCACTGATGTCCATTGGTATTTTAAGATGGCGAGCTAATCCATTACCTGAACCTGCTGGTAAAATTGCAAGTTTACACTTTGATCCAATTAATGCCGTACCTGCCTCATGAACAGACCCATCACCTCCAACTGCACAAACAATATCAAAACCATCAATTATTGATTGTGCGGCAATTTCTTTCCCATGTAAGCGGTATTCTGTATAGCATATATCATAGTCAAATGAAGACAAATCAAGGTTGTCTTCAATCAGTTTAGGTATCATTTTTTTACGACCTACTCCTGACTTTGGGTTAATTATGAAGCGTATTTTTTGTTTCATTTAATCGTTGTTTGATTCAGGTTTAAATCTTCCGTATATCGCTGAAGCATTGCTTTTATGCGGTTTTCATTAATTATGGATTTACTTCTGTAAAACGAAATAGAATCCTCTTTAGCACCCCCCTGAATCGTGTAATTGTACAAATTCCGTGCCTTTTTATCAATAAACGTAGTCATGTGACCATCTTTAAAGTAATAGTAAGATCCGCTAATATATGTAATGGCTTCTCCATAACTTGTTTGGTAAAATGAATTTCCAAACGCGTAAAATTCCATTTCAATGTTTAACAAATCTAAAATCGTAGGTAATATATCCAATTGCTGGAAAACTTTGTCACTTTTCTCAATTTTTATTTTTCCGCTTGGATGATAAAAGAGAATCGGAATATGGTATAAGTTTGTTTTTAAGTTATATTTTTTTGTTTTCGTAGCAGGCGTATGGTCAGCTAGAATAACGAATAAAGTGTTATTATACCAAGGTTGCTTCTTCGCCTCCTTGAAAAATTCTTTCAAAGCGTAATCACCATAATTTATTGAACCGCAAATTTTTTGGGGACCAGCTTTTATTTTATTCTTCATATGCGGAGGGATGTAATAAGGATGATGCGAAGAAACTGTGAATAATGCACTAAAGAACGGCTCTTTTAATTCTGACATTTTTTTTGCTGTCCAGGGATTGAAATATTCATCTAAAATGCCCCAAGTCTTATCAAAATGTAGATCATTGTCATATTCATAACGACCATAATAATCATCAAATCCACAAAGTGCTGCAAAACCATCAAAACGCATAGAGCCATTGGTCGCCCCGTGATAAAAAGCGGAAGAATAGCCATGTTGCTCGAGTAAGTTTGGTAGAGTATTGATGTCGTTATCTCCAAAAGGAGAGGAAATGTATGGATTCTCCATTAAAGTTGGCATCGATGCAATAATTGCAGGAACAGCTTCAATTGATTTTTTACCATTGGCAAACCCAAAATTAAACGATAAGGATTGATTAATCAATGAATCAAGAAATGGGGTATATCCTTTCCCTTCATTAAAAGAACCGATAAATTCTACCCCAAAACTTTCCAACATTATTACCATAACATTTGTACTGTCGGGTAAAATGTTTTGTGCCTGTGAATGCTTAATTGGAGAAAAAAGCTGGTCACATTTTTCTTTGGAAAAAAACTCTTGAATTTCAAGTTTTCCTTGATCAATAGTTTTAATCATTGTAAATGGAGTCGTCAACACCAAAGCAGTATTCTTACCTTTTGTGTATATTGAAGCTTCAATAATTCCAGTTGGCTTCAAGTTAAAACCACCTCTACCAATAATAAATAATATTGACCCAAAAATAAAAAAAGCTGTAATGTTTTTTTGGTAAAACAATGTTGGCTTATTTTTGAAAGTATTCAATTTCATTTCTGTTTTTCGGTACAATAATTCACTAAGAATGATCAGTAGAAATAAGAAAAT
>CAJQQA010000058.1 GCA_905480355.1 uncultured Flavobacteriales bacterium
TATTGCTCTGAAATTAATACTACCATCAGTACCTACTGGCTTTGCGAGAATAAGCTCGTTATCCATTCTTAAAAATTGAGAATATCCAACACCTACAAAGCCAAATTGTCCGTTGCCAACCGTATCTTGACTATTCTGAAACAAAGACAGTATATTTCCTGCAGCATCAAGAGATGCTTTATAGAATATTTGGCCATTCCCTTTTCTTCTTTCTTTTTTATTGCTGTTGAACTCAAAAGTTAAATTTAAATCTTGCCAAACAAATTGATTACTGTATGCGTTAATTAAGAACAAATCATTTAATGCTTCAAGACGATCTTGAAACTCCATGGTTTTTGTAATGCGAACAAATTTAATAACTGAAGCACCTGGTAACCCAATATCAAATCGCATTGTTTTTTTGTTAGAGAAACTATAATCATAGTTTAACTGAAAAGTACCCCTCACAAAATCATCTCTTTTTTGGTAATTGTAGGCTGAAGAAATAATTGTTCTTGGTCGAAAATTTTTGGATCTATTTGTCATTTTAAAAGGAAATAAACCTGGCAGCTCCAACTTAAGGCTTGGACCAAATTCAAATGTATTAAAGCTTCTCGATGCGGTTTCAATCTTATCACCATCTAGGGTTTCATCAAAAACTGGAGGTTGTGATTCAAAACCGCCAGAAAGAGATAATGTAAGCTTTTGAGCTCCTTTAAATAAATTTCGATTAATGTAATTAATGGTCGCTGCAACACCTAGAAAACCATTTGAATTTATTGCACTAGGTTCAAAACCAAAAGTCTGTTTTTTACTTGGAACAAGATAATAATGTGCTTCAATCTGTCCCGCTGAATCCGTTTCTACCAATTCAGTTTTAACCGCTTGATACAAATCCATCCGCAATAAACTCAAATACGTTTGTTCTAGTTTCTTTTCAGAATACAAACTCCCCTTTTTTAGATAATTTTGAACTTCCAATACACGAGGTTTTACCTGTAATTCTCCATTATGCATGAAAAATGCCATTCGATTTCTTACTCTTTTTGATTTTCGTTTCTTCTCATATGTAAACTCTGTTATATTGATGGTGCGTAGAAACTGCCCATCACTTATATTCAAGCCTAAACGATCAATCTCATCTTGAAAAGACCCCTCAAAATGCAGTGTGTCAATTATGTGGAAATACACATTCGAAATATATGCTTCCTGCTGCCTTTTCCGAATAATTGAGTCTTTTACCTCTTTGGATTTAATGTATCGGTCACTAAATTGAATGCCTAATTGAACACTTGATTTGGCTTTAGTTGTATCTGCTAAAAATTTAATATGATTAGGGCTAAAGCCATAAAGTCCTTCATTTCTCATAAATGTGCTGATATCCATACGATAATCTTCTAGTAACTCACTATCAAAAGCTTGCTTAAGAATACTTTTATTTTCTCCATTATTGAGAAATAAATTGTATTTCTCTGTTACTAATTCGGTATCGCTAATAATATAAACACTATCAATTATATATTTTTCTCCCTCTTCTAGATGATATGACACAATGCATTTCCCGTTCTTTTTATAATCAATAAAACCAGCAACACTTCCATAATAGTATCCTCTTTTTTTCATATAAGCGAGGAGTTGTTCTTGCGACTTTTCAAACAACGTGCTGTCAAAGATGACTGGTGGTCTACCAATTTTATATTTATACCATTCTCGCAAGAACTTACGAGGTGAAACGGTATCTTTTGGTGTAATTAATTTCTTTGTATAGTCTGTTTTTCCTTTTTCACGAGCCTTTTCAATTCTTTTTTTGTTAATTCTATCCTCTTTTAAACCTCTTTTGACATTTTTCGCTGCTAGTCGTTTATTCAATCGCTGCCGTTTATTCGCTATTTTCAAAGAATCAAATCGATTATAGGCGAATAACTTCCATTTAATACCAATACTTTTATAGTTTGGCTGTTGCCGAATAATCGATTCCAAATCATCTTTGCTCAACTGCTTTTTATTCAAAACAACTTCATTCTTTTTCAGTAAGAATTGTCCTTCTGGAACATACTTAGTTTGCTTGCAACTTATAAAAACTAGTGCTACAATTAATAAAATATATGTATGTTTGAATTTCAAGAATAAAATTTCGGTTAGACAAAAATAACAAAAGCATCTTTGGAAACGCTTTCTAAAAATAAGATTAAATGGATTCGCTCCTTAGCCCTAAAGAAAAATAGGGAGAAAGAAAGCCTGTTTATTGTTGAAGGTGAAAAAATGGTCGAAGAAATTATCCAACTCTATTCCGATCGAATCGATTTTATAATATCAAACGATGAACTTTTTAATAAGTTCGAAACTGCTTTTTTTGCAGACGATCGAGTTTTTAAACAAATCAGTTCATTTAAAACACCCAGTAAATTAATTGCTATTGTTAAAACCATAGAGAATAAACCTGTCGACTCAAAAGGATTAGTTCTGATGTTAGACGGAATACAAGATCCTGGGAACATGGGGACTATTCTCAGGTCTGCTGATTGGTTTGATGTGAAATCGATAATTTGCTCTAAAACTTGTGTTGATATTTACAACCCAAAAGTAATACAAGCAAGTATGGGTGCAATATTCAGAATGGATGTTCGGTATGAGGTTCTTACCGATTTTATCGTTGAAAGAAAACTACCCGTCTATGGAGCATTACTAGAAGGTGAGAATGTTTATACTACCAAGATTTTACCTCCAGCAATATTAGTTCTAGGGAATGAAGGAAATGGAATTTCTGATGAAGTCCAACAATTAATTGATTACCCAATTCACATTCCACGTTTTGGGAAGTCTGAATCACTTAACGTTGCAGTAGCAGCAGGAATATTGTTGTCTGAATTTGGCCGTATTCGATAAAAAATAGTCCACACCAAGCGTTAAAAAAAGTTAAGCAAGAGATCAATTTATGGGTTTCTCGTATTTTCGTTTAAAATATTGTTTTTGAAAAAAATTCGAGTCAATTTTATTTTAATTCTAGTTGTAACGGCATTGCTGGCACTCCTCATGATACAGGCCTTTCAAGCGAGCCAATTATACGATAGAAAATCTGACGAATTCTCCAAACGCTTTTCAATCACCATGGAGAGAATTTCAATGCGGCATGAAAAAGCAGAAGACATTAGACGATACATGTCACTAGCCGACAAAGATTTTAGCGGTCAATACAAAGACATACTAAAAGAAGAGTTTCAGCATTTACTTTCAGCACAAGAATCAATATCGATCTTAGATACTTCCATTTTTGAGAATGGAAAAATGGAAAATTATCTGATAATAAAGGGTAAGACCTATGATTCAATTTCTGGTCTAACAGCAGAACAAAGAGTTTTAGCAAGGGATGTTCGACAATTAAGAGACTTATTTCATAACAATCCTAATAAAATTAGTCGCGATTCTGTGAAGCTAACTATTCAACTTGATCAGAGAGTTATTCAACAAATATTTAAAAAAGCACGTTTTGTAAACCAAATGATGATCGAGGCTTTTAGAAATAATGTATATGAGATTCCTTCTCAGCGAATTGATTTGCCCTTTCTTGATTCAATTTTACGCCATGAATTGAAGGATGATTTACCCCAAGAATATAAATATTTAATTACGGATGAATACAATCAAATAATTGACTTTGAAAAGACTCCAGCCCAATACAGCATTACTATAGATACCTTAAAAAGTCATCGAACTCTATTATTCCCAAGTAATCCGATGGATGAAGACCTTTATCTTCATCTGCAGTTTCCGGAACAGAAGTCCTTTCTAATTATGGAAATGTGGCTTCCATTATCTATTAATCTCATTCTTGTTTTACTCATCATTGTTTCAATCGTATTTATGTTTAGAACCATCTTGACACAAAAAAAACTGTCAGAAATGAAGAGTGATTTCATCTCTAATATGACACATGAGTTTAAAACTCCAATTTCAACAATTTCTTTAGCATGTGAAGCGATGAATGACAGTGACATGACTACTGGAAACAATATCTCAAATCAATTATATATTAAAATGATTGACGATGAGAACAAACGCTTAGAATTATTAGTTGAACGTATTTTACAGAATGCAAGTATTGATAAAAAAGAGCTTCAACTCAATAATTCTACGCTATTGCTCAACGAAATTCTCGGTGAAATCATCCAAAGCACTAAACTCCGTCTTGATTCTCTAAATGGCGAAATAAAGCTTGAAATGCCTCCAGATCTTCTATACATTGAAGCGGATAGTATGCACACTGTTAATGCAATATCTAATTTAATCGACAACGCAATAAAATATAGTACTGAACCAAATATCGAAGTGCGTTTAGTGAATACAGCTGAAGAAATTCTAATTTCAGTTACAGATACAGGAATTGGTATAAAAAAAGAACACCTAAATAAAATATTTGACAAATTATACCGTGTTCCCACTGGAAACATTCACAATGTAAAAGGCTTTGGACTTGGTTTAAGCTACGTTAAGGCAATTGTTGAAATTCATGGATGGAACATTACAGTGCAAAGTAAAATTGGAGAAGGATCAACATTCACACTTCACATTAAGAGATAACATGAAAAAGGAAATTAGAATATTATTCGCCGAAGACGATATTAATTTAGGACAATTATTAAAAACGTATTTGCGCTCCAAAGGATTTAAAGTTACACTTGCGCAAAATGGGAAAATTGCATTTGAAAAATTCAATGCTGGAGAATTTGATTTCTGCATTTTTGACATCATGATGCCCGAAATGGATGGTTTCACATTAGCAAAAGAAATTCGAGAAATTGATAAGAAAATTCCAATTCTCTTTCTTTCTGCGAAATCCATGAAAGAAGATAAACTGGAAGGTTTTAAAATTGGTGCTGATGACTACTTAACTAAGCCATTTCAAATGGAAGAACTACTTGCTCGAATTAATGCAATTATGCGCAGAGTAGTTTCAAGTAATGATGACCAAGACGGTGAACTAACAATTGGTTCTATTCGTTATGAACCCGAATTCAGAATGCTTCATCTAAAAGATGAGGTTAAAAAATTAACAACAAAAGAAAATCAGTTACTAAAAATGTTGGTCAAGAACCAAAATGAAATTTTAGACAGACATGCAACACTTCGTGCCATTTGGGGAGATGATAATTACTTCAATGGGAGAAGTATGGATGTATACATTGCTAAATTAAGAAAAGTACTAAGAGAAGACAGTAATATCGAAATCATGAATGTACATGGTAAAGGCTTTAAATTAATCGTTAAATAAACATTTTAACAAAAAAAAATAAGTTCAACAAAATAAATAGATTCATTCTTAGTTATTAGACTCGAATAGAAACACTAAATTCGCGCTACTAAAAACCAAGAAATGAGTGAAAACACCAATTCCCTTGACCAAAACAGACAATCATTATTAGTCTATATTTGGGGGAAAAGAAAAATAATAATTCTTGTAACATCAATAGGGTTTGTTGCTTCCATAGTGATTTCTTTATTGATGACTCCTATTTTCAAATCGACAGCAATTGTTTTCCCAGCAGCTACAAGTACAGTTTCATTCTCTGAACAAAGAAACGCAAAAGCATCATCAATGGATTTTGGAGAAGAAGAACAAGCTGAGCAATTAGTTCAAATTTTGCAATCCTCTCGAATCAGAAATAGAATTGTTTCAGAATACAACTTAATGGATCATTACGAAATTGCTTCGGATGATGTAAATAAGAATTACAAATTAATCAAGGAATGGAGTAGTCATATCCGTTTTGCTCGGACAAAGTATGGCTCAATTCAAATTGACGTTTCTGATAAGGATGCTGAATTAGCCGCTAAAATGGCCAATAAAATTGTAGAATTAATCGACACAGTTAAGAATGAAATGATTCAGGAAAGAACAATCCCTGCCTATCAGATAAGTTTACGGAAGAAAAAGCAATTAGAAGAGAATAGTGACTTTGTCCTTGCGCGATTAGACAGTTTCTCTGTTATTGGTGTAGTGTCAAGAGAGGAAAGAGCAACTCTTTTGGAAGCTTACAATATGTCTAAAAATAATGAAGACAAAAAGCAAATAAAGGAACAAATAAAAATCAACAACAGGCTTGGCGCAACCTATGATGCATTAGAAACTACCCGTAATCGTAAAATGGAGAAAATCGCTGATTTTGAAGATGCTTATGAGCAAGCTGAGTCCGATGCCAATACAATTTTTAGTCATAAATTCGTCGTGGAGCCTGCAGTTGTAGCAGACAAAAAAGACAAGCCTAAACGTATGATTGTAGTATTAATGGCAACAATAGGAACTTTGATTTTTACAATTTTCTTACTACTCATAAAAGACAAAATTTCGGAATTAAGAAAATCAGCCTAGTTGCAATTAACAAGAGCAAATAGTTTCGTCATTGTTATTGCATTGCTTTACATTGCACTTTGTGGCTATTTTATGTGGAATGACCAAGCCTTTTTAAGCCTTGCTCCTATTGGTTTACTTGCTCTTTTTTTTGCTGTTTATCACACAGAATATACGTTTCTTTCCATCGCGTTTTTAACACCTTTATCTATTAATATTGAAGAGTACACAGATAGTTTTGGTTTATTCATTCCTACTGAGCCTCTACTATTCGCCTTACTAATACTGCTTCTATTGCAGCAGTTTAAAAAAAACATGCTCGATAAAGACATTTGGAAAAACCCAATTGTTCTAGCGGTTAGCTTTTATTTGTTTTGGATTTTTGTCACATCAATTACCAGTTCAACTCCACTTACTTCATTCAAATATTTATTGTCAAAAATTTGGTTCATTGTTCCCTTACTTTATTTCGGAACTAAAATATTTTCAAAAACGAAAAATATTAAAATTTTCATTTGGCTCTTCTGTATAGCAATGGCAATTGCAATACTTTACACTCTTGCAATACATTCAACTTATAATTTTGGTGAACAAGAAGGACATTGGGTGATGTGGCCATTTTTCAAAGATCATACTATATACGGTTCAACAATTGCATTTGCAACGCCGCTAGTGTTTGGCCTTTATTTTTCTAAGAACCATTCTCCATTAGTTAAAACCTTCCTTCTTACCCTAATACTAATAACTGTAGTTGGATTGTTCTACTCTTACACACGAGCAGCATGGTTAAGTGTCTTTGCCGCTTTGGTTGTTCTAACATTAATTAAATTCAAAATAAAATTTCGATTGATTGCAGCTGTTACTGGATTCTCCCTCGTTGTTTTATTTTTCTCTTGGGATTCAATCCTGATGGATTTAGAACGCAATAATGTAGAACATACCACAGAAGAATTTGGTGAGAAACTGCAGAGCGCTGCAAATGTTACCACAGATGCTTCAAACTTAGAGCGATTAAATCGCTGGTCATGCGCAATAGAAATGTTTAAAGAGCGACCAATTGTTGGTTTCGGCCCAGGAACCTATTCTTTTGAATATGCTCGTTTTCAGCACCCTGATAATCTAACCATTATTTCAACAAACTTTGGAAATGCCGGTAATGCTCATAGTGAATACTTAGGCCCTCTCGCTGAAATGGGATTTCTCGGTTTAATTTCAATGATTTTAATAGTAATCGCTATTTTTTATAAGGGGATTACCTTGTATCTCAAATGGCCGAAAGAAGATACTGAAATTAAGACGATATTGCTTTCTATGATTTTGGCTTTTGTAACTTATTTTGTACATGGTTTACTCAACAACTATCTAGACACAGACAAAGCTGCCGTTCCAATATGGTCATTCTGTGCTGCATTTGTTGCACTAGAAATTGTATTAAAAAAACGCCAATTAAAGAACGAAGTGTTAAATTCGTAACAAATCCTTTCTTAAACGTTATTAATATCTAAAGTTCCACATGTTAAATAAGATAATCCTTGCTATTTTCCTTTTTATCTTCAATAGTCCTGTTGAGGCTCAGGAAAATGAACCTTTTATCGGAATGTTTGAGTACAAAATTTCAGCTAGAGACACTTCACAGCAAGAAATGTTATCCACTTTTCCAATGCTTGTTTATACCAATGATACAATTACACGAACAGAAAACTTCACGAATCAATTGGGAGTGCAAGTTTCAATTCATCATATGGTTTTGAACAAGTCCTACCTCCTTTTGGAAACTGCTCAAGGTAAATTCGCTATAAAAACTGATTTGAATGATAAGAAAATAGATACTGTTCTTTCTCAATACACTTTTAAGAAAAAATGGTTCAAACGAAAAATAATGGGAATAAAAGCAAACCGAATTATTGCGAGTCATCCGAACTTTGAAGAACCGATTGAATTTTTATATTTAAAAAAAGTTTCGTCAAAATACAATGATGTGTTTGACGAAGTTCCAGGGCTTCTCGTTCGTTATAGTATAGCAACAGTTGATGGAGTATTAAATTACGAAATGATTCGAATGAATGAATATTCTCCAAATAGGGGGTTATTTGGAATACCATCAGACTTCAATAAAGTTAGCTTCGATGAGTTTATAGTCATAGTGACCTCTCAAAACAATCAAAAAGTAATCGAAGGCGGTGAATGAACTAACAAATCGTTGTTTAAAGTTCCCAAGTCTCACAGTCTTTCCGAAGCATTTACTCATTATATTCGTAGAATACAGCGAATTAAATGACAACTGAAAATAATTTTATAAGCAAAGAAGATAAGGTAAAGAAAGTGAAGAAAAAAAGCACTTCAAAAACCAAATCATCTAAAAAAGCAGAGAAAGAATCTACTGTCAGCTTAATTATAAATCGTTTTAATAAAAAGAAAATTAAATCATCGATTGGCATTGGATTGATTTTACTTTCTTTCTTTTTAATGGTGGCAAACTTCTCTTACTTGCTTACTTGGCAAGTAGATCAAAGCAGAATCCTCGGCAAGGGCCTTTTTGAACTATTATTTGATGGCTCTGAAATACCTGTAGCAAATTGGATGGGGAAATTTGGAACATGGTCCTCTCACCTTTTAATATTCAGGTGGTTTGGTGTCTCTTCATTTATTATCCCTTTTTTGCTATTTATACTTGGTTTTAAAGCACTTTTTAACACCAGTTTATTACCGATAATAAAAACAATCACAACTTCAGCGTTAACAATAACATGGTTTAGTCTGTTTTTTGGTTTATTCTCAAATAACGTCAGCTACTTGGGGGGTAATTTTGGATTTCAACTGAATTATTGGTTAACACTCGCAATTGGAAAAATAGGTGTCGTAGTCCTTACAATTAGTTTGGCCTATCTTTTCTACAAAGTGATTTTGAATTTCAAAATTCCTTTTATCTCTGGCTTATTTAATAAGGAAGAAGAAAACTTAGGCAATGTAGAAAGTGAAGAAGATATGAAACTTGAGAACATTCTTCACCCAGATTTAACAACTGAAGATTTAATTGCTAAAACTGTTAGCTCTTCAGAACCAGATGAGATCGAACTAAACGAAGATGAAAATGCTCTAAAACAGTCTTTAGAGAATGTCCTTGCTGAAGAAAATACAGATAAGTTAGAAACTGGAAAGGTTGTATCAGATGAAATTCAAGAATTAGATGTAATAGTCAGTGATGGTGTTAAAGAAGAAAGTGACAATGAATTTATAGTCGAAGTAGCTAAAGAATCTGAAGACGACAAATCTCTATCTGAAGATGAAGTCAATAGTAAGCGTACTGAATATGGAGACTATGACCCAACATTAGATTTGTCCAGTTATAAATTACCACCAATAGAATTACTGAAAGATTATGGAGTAAGCAAAGGATCCGTTACTCAAGAAGAATTAGAGGAGAATAAAAATAAAATTGTTACGACTCTTCGAAATTACAAAATCGAAATTGCTAAAATTAAAGCTACTGTTGGACCAACAGTTACTCTTTATGAAATAGTTCCTGCACCTGGTGTCCGAATTTCTAAAATAAAAAACCTAGAAGACGATATTGCATTGAGTTTAGCTGCATTAGGAATTCGTATTATCGCTCCAATCCCCGGAAAAGGAACGATTGGTATTGAAGTACCGAACAATAAGCCAGAAATGGTTAGTATGCGATCACTGATTGCCTCAAAAAAATTTCAGGAACTAGATGCAGAATTACCGATTGTAATGGGTAAAACAATCACTAATGAAACATTTACGTTTGACCTTTCCAAAATGCCTCATCTTTTAGTTGCCGGGGCCACAGGTCAAGGTAAATCTGTTGGTTTGAATGCTATACTCGTTTCCCTTCTTTACAAAAAGCACCCATCTCAAGTTAAGTTTGTATTAGTTGATCCTAAAAAAGTTGAATTAACACTATACAATCGAATTGAGCGGCATTACTTAGCCAAGCTACCTGATACTGAAGAAGCCATTATTACAGACACTAGTAAAGTAGTTAATACTCTTAATTCTCTGTGTATTGAAATGGATCAACGTTATGAACTACTAAAGGATGCTCAAGTTAGAAATATTATAGAATACAATGAAATGTTTATTGCTCGAAAACTGAATCCGGAAAATGGACATCGTTATTTACCCTACATCGTTGTCCTAATTGATGAGTTTGCTGATTTAATTATGACTGCAGGCAAAGAAATTGAGCAGCCAATTGCTCGTATTGCTCAGCTGGCTCGTGCAATTGGAATACATCTTATTGTAGCCACACAAAGACCTTCTGTTAATGTTATTACAGGAATGATAAAAGCTAACTTCCCTGCAAGAATAGCCTTTAGAGTTCTCTCAAAAATTG
>CAJQQA010000059.1 GCA_905480355.1 uncultured Flavobacteriales bacterium
TGATGGATTCGGCCAAATTCTATGGTATTCGGCAATAAATTCTTGTTCATCAATCGCTAAAGAACAATTCCCAGGCAGATTATTATCTATCCAGATGGAACGATTTTCAATGTATGTTTTAAGGTAGTTTAAGTCTTCTAAATAGGTCTGCCCAACGAAACCATTCCAATTCACATACTGCCCAATAATCGGCCATCTTTGGAAATTTCGAATTCTTCCTTCTTCTATATATGCGGCAACAGAATCAATGAAATAATTGATGTTATCCGTTCGCAATACTCCATTTCTTAATTCCTCCCAACGGCATTTTAATCCATTTGCATAAGTTGGAGACTGTAATAATTTCTCCCACCAAAAAGGAATGGAAGTACTGAAGTTACATATTTCGTCAAAATCATATTGCCAACCTGTTGTTAAATCAGCATTACAATAATCAGCATTTCCATAAGACAAATTAAAGTCCCACATAGGCCCTGCAACAAGTTTGGCGTTCCATGCAAATCCGTTTTTATCTTTGTGAATAAATGAACTAGAGCGATATCCATCGACAGTCCTTCCTAGTTCTTGGAGAATAAAAAAATCATAGAATGATGTTGGGTCAATGTACTTTTGATAACCATTTGTTGGATCATCGAACTGAGGTCCGTTAATAACATCCTCGAATTCGGAAATAAATGATTCCATATAACTGGCCTGTAAGCTATTAATTTCATCAAACTCAGGATCGTGAAATTGAAATACGACTTCACTATTATAGTTAGAAGGCCAAGAATATCCAACTTCACCGGTTAATTTATCAACCTTAACGATATAACTCCCTGTTAACGTATCGTCCCATAAATTGGGCGAATGAAGATTTGCGATGTTGACACGATTTAAATCTCGCTTGATCCGTTCCATCATCATATAGACACCACGATAATCACCATCAATGACTAATTCACAATAGCGATATGCAGAAGCATAGTGCCCCATTTTCTCAGCGATGTCAAATGTTAATGCATTTCGAACCATTGGTTTATCTGGGTAAGGGCCATAAAGAATCCAGTCATTTTCAACAGGCATACCAAGGATTGAAACTTCAAGGTTATTTCCCAAAACATCTTGAGTTTCAAATCCATAACCTTTCTTTGGATATTGCTGAGAGGTTGAACCCCGAATTTCTATTTCTATTCTTCCGTTGTAATTCGTAAATGGATCCGTGATGTAATTGCGAACGTTAAACCCATTGTTAATTATTCCCATTTGAGCAACTATTCTTGGATCATCCATAATTGATTGTTCAACAGGAGTTGTAATTAATACAATTGGTAAGTTTGAATCTGTAAAAAGTTGACTAAATGAATAGTTAAAAATTAAAAGAAAAAGAAAGAGAATTTTTTTCATTTCAATTCAAATATACGATAGAATGCTTAATTTGTTGGCGATTTTTCTTTGAATAAACATTTATTCGGTTTACTTTTGGTTTATAGGCTTATGAAGAAAGGTGGAGGGAAAGGCCCTTTGAAACCTTGGCAACCTATTCAACTATAGAAAAAGGTGCCAATTCCGATCAAATTTGATCAAGATAAGTTTAGGCTTCATCGGGTGAGCTTCATGTCTATAAATTGAAGTATATACAGATGAAAGATATTAAATCAATTTTACGGGATAGAATTTTAGTGCTTGATGGTGCTATGGGTACAATGATTCAGCGTTATGAATTAGAGGAAGAAGATTTTAGAAAAGGATGGTTTGAAAATCATGAGCAACCCTTAAAAGGAAACAATGATTTACTGTCCCTAACACGTCCTGATATTATTAAGGAAATTCATGCAGCTTATTTTTCTGCTGGAGCCGATATAGCAGAAACAAATACTTTTTCTGGCACTACAGTTGCGCAAGCCGATTATAATTTAGAGCATGCTGTCTACGATATAAATTTCCAAAGTGCCAAAATTGCAAGGGAAGTGGCAGATGAATTCACTAAAAATGAACCGGAAAAGCCACGATTTGTTGCAGGATCTGTTGGCCCAACGAACCGAACAGCTTCGATTTCTCCAGATGTGAATGATCCTGGTTTCCGTGGAATTACTTTCAATCAACTTGTTACTGCATATAAACAACAGGTGAGCGCTTTGATGGATGGAGGTGTTGACTTACTCTTGGTAGAAACCGTATTTGATACATTGAACGCAAAAGCTGCCTTGTTTGCTATCGATGACTGTTTTGAAGAAAAAGAAAAGAAAATACCAATAATGGTCTCGGGTACAATCACAGATCAAAGTGGGAGAACATTGACAGGACAAACAACAGACGCTTTTCTAATTTCTGTTTCACACATGGATCTGCTAACCGTAGGTTTGAATTGTGCTTTGGGCGCTTCAATGATGAGGCCTTACTTACAAGTGCTGAATAAGAATTCTAAATTTGGTGTAAGCGCTCATCCAAATGCAGGATTACCAAATGAATTTGGAGAATACGAGGAAACAGCAGAATTAATGGCTGAACAAATCAAGGATTATTTAGATGAAGGTCTTGTCAATATTATTGGAGGTTGTTGCGGAACAACACCTGATCATATTCACGCAATAGCTGAGCTGGCAAAAAAATATTCACCTCGAGAAATAGAAGAGAATGTCTAAAGAAAAGAATTTAAGACTGTCTGGTTTAGAACCTTTAATTGTCACGTCCGAAAGTAATTTCATAAACATTGGAGAACGCACAAATGTTACTGGCTCTAGAAAATTTCTTCGTTTAATAAAGGACGATAATTTTGACGAGGCACTTAGCGTTGCTAGAGAACAAGTGGAGGGCGGCGCCCAAATCATCGATGTGAACATGGATGAAGGAATGATTGATGGTATTGAAGCGATGGTTAAATTCTTAAATTTAATTGCTGCCGAACCAGATATTGCGCGTGTACCAGTGATGATTGATAGCTCAAAATGGGAGATTATAGAAGCTGGACTACAATGCGTACAAGGTAAGGGAGTAGTAAATTCAATTTCCTTGAAAGAAGGAGAAGAGAGTTTTATTCACTATGCAAAAAAAGTTAAACGATATGGTGCAGCCATAATCGTTATGGCCTTTGATGAAAATGGTCAAGCTGATAATTACGAGAGACGAATAGAGATTTGTAAACGATCGTATGATATCTTAATACAAAAAGTACATTTTCCGTGTGAAGACATCATTTTTGATCCCAATATTTTTCCTGTTGCGACAGGAATGGAAGAACATAATAACAACGCAGTAGATTTTTTTAACGCTACAAAATGGATCCGTCATAATTTACCAGGAGCTCACGTTAGTGGAGGCGTGTCCAACGTTTCATTCTCTTTTAGAGGCAACAATGTTGTGCGGGAAGCCATGCATTCAGCCTTTTTGTACCATGCGATTAAGAATGGTATGGATATGGGGATTGTCAATCCATCTATGTTGGAGATTTACGACAATATTGAAGAGAATCTGTTAGAAAGGGTAGAGGATGTATTGCTTAATCGAAGGGATGATGCCACAGAACGTCTTTTGGAAATTGCAGAATCACTGAAGGGAGAAAAGGGTAAGCAGCGAGTGGTTGATTTAACCTGGAGAGAAAAGAACGTGAATGAGCGTTTATCTTATTCACTCGTAAAAGGAATAACAGATTACATAATCAAAGATACAGAAGAGTGTAGATTAACTTTTGAGCGCCCGATTGAAGTAATTGAAGGTCCATTGATGGATGGGATGAATGTAGTTGGAGATCTCTTTGGTAGCGGAAAAATGTTCTTGCCTCAAGTTGTCAAATCTGCAAGAGTTATGAAAAAGGCAGTGGCCTACCTTTTACCTTTTATTGAAGAGGAAAAAGGAGGAAAGCAGTCGTTTTCTGGTAAAGTATTAATGGCAACTGTTAAAGGCGATGTGCATGATATTGGTAAGAACATTGTCGGTGTTGTTTTAAGTTGCAATAATTACGACATCATCGATCTTGGAGTAATGGTGCCTTTTGAAAAAATTATCGAAGAAGCAGTGAAGCAAAAAGTTGATGTGATTGGCTTAAGCGGGCTTATTACTCCTTCTTTAGATGAAATGGTGACTGTTGCAAAAGAAATGCAAAAGGCCAATTTGGCAATACCGTTATTGATCGGTGGAGCTACAACTTCCCGCGTTCATACAGCAGTGAAAATTGATGAGCACTTCAATATAGATCAAACTGTTCATGTCTTGGATGCTTCCAGATCTGTTACTGTAGTAGAACAATTGTTGGGCAAGAAAAAAGAAGGATTTATAAGTAGTATTAAAGAGGAATACGAAAAAGTTAGAGTGCATCATCAGAAAAACAGAGCTAAAAAGCAAATGATTTCAATTGATGATGCAAGGTCGAATGCAATGAAATTGGATTGGTCAACTCAAGAAGTGTTTAAGCCAAAGGAGTTGGGGGTCAAAGAAATTAGCGTTACTACTGAGCAATTGCTTGACTATATAGATTGGACACCATTTTTCAGAACTTGGGAATTGCATGGTAAATACCCACAGATTCTTAGTGATGATATTGTTGGACAAGAAGCAACCAGTGTTTTTAAGGATGCGCAAGAAATGTTGAAACGAATCGCGAATGAGAATTGGATAACTCAAAAAGGAGTGATTGGCCTTTTTAGGGCAAATTCTGTTAATGATGACATAGAAATATACGGAGAGAATGATGAGCTGTTGTATGTGCAACGTACGTTACGACAACAAATAAAGAAAGCAGCGAAGGCAGATAACCTTGCTCTTTCTGACTTTATTGCTCCGAAAAGTACGGGAGTTGAAGATTATATTGGAGGGTTTGTGGTGACTTCTGGTTTGGCTATTGAAGGTAAATTAGCTGATTTTGAAGCGGATCATGACGACTATAATTCAATTATGCTGAAAGCATTGGCAGACCGGCTAGCTGAAGCTTTTGCAGAATTCTTGCATGAAAAGGTTAGAAAAGACTATTGGGGATATGCCGGTGTTGAAGATTTAGACAATTCAGCATTGATTAAAGAACAATATAAAGGTATTCGACCAGCACCTGGATATCCAGCTTGCCCAGATCATACAGAGAAAATTGGATTATTCGAATTGCTAAACGCAACAGAACGAACAGGAGTAGAGTTGACGGAGAATCTGGCAATGTATCCAACAGCGAGTGTCTCGGGGTGGTATTTTGCAAACCCTAACGCAAAATATTTCGGAGTTGGAAAGATACAAATGGATCAAGTTGAAGATTTAGCGCAGAGACGCAATTGGGAAGTTGATGAGGTAAAAAAAGCCTTATCGTCTATCATTATTTAAGGTATTCCTTTTTGAATGGCTTGTTAAGTTATGTTAATAAAGTAATGTTTGTTTTGCTTATTGTAAAGTAAACATTACATTTAGAGTCTAATTTAACACATATCATATGAAATTTAATTATTTATTACCACATTATTTAAAGCGAGTAGGCTTTGTTCTCTTAGCATTGGGAGTGGTAGCTTTAATGTATTCATTTCTTATTTCAAATACTCCTGACTTCATGGACTTCAATGTGTATGCGTTAATTCGTCAAAGGTTTTTAAGTCCAGTAGAATTTTTCTCCGTGGTGGAAACGAACTTCTTAGATGAACTTATCGCAGGATTGTTGATTCTTGGTCTTGGATTAATTTCATTTTCAAGAGAAAAAGTGGAAGATGAGTTTATCGCGAAAACAAGACTTGAATCACTTGTTTGGGCAACTTATTTAAATTATGGGGTATTGCTTTTATCCGTTTTGTTCGTTTATGAAATGGCATTTTTTATGGTCATGATCGTGAACATGTTTACTATACTCATCTTTTTTGTCATCCGTTTTAATTGGGTGATGTCAAAATCGAAAAGACAATTAAGGCATGAAGAATAATATAAAAATCGAACGCGCTAGAAACAATATGACTCAGGCAGATTTGGCTAAATGTGTTGGGGTTAGTCGCCAGTCCATTAACGCAATTGAACTGGGTAAATATAATCTATCTACGATTCTTGCATTGAAAATCGCATCAGTGTTTAAAATGGAATTTGATGAGTTATTTTCTTTAGAAAAAGAAGATTGGTAGGGGTATAAAAAAAGATAGAGCAAACTCGGGAGAGCTGCTCTATCATAACCTAACCTAACCACTATTCACTGAAAAAGATTATTAGATATGATAAATCATATTTGGATTAATCTTTACATTTCAAATTTACAGAGACTCTTTTGTTAAATAAAACAATCTTTATCGCTTAATTTATTTTGACATTTTCAGAATTCTCTTGTTTGATAGGGTTTAGATACTTTAAAAGAAGACTATTTGCAATTGATAGATGAAAAAAATCAACTGATAGAATCTATGCAGATTAACTCTTGGAATCCTATCACCTAATTTATTTTTTAATTATTCGACCAGCACTGTTTTATAGTCGATTAATGATAAGTTAAATCAAAAGTCAATTTTATTTAATCATTATAAATTACTCCTCATTTTCCAACCAAAGGACTTGTAAATCCAGATTTTCAATCTAAACATCAACAAATAAAGAGAAGGTATAATAATCAATGTCAAGAATGTTGCAAACGTCAATCCATATATAATTGCCCAAGACATTGGAGAGAAAAACACGTTGTTGTCACCTCCCATATAGATCTTAGCATCGTAGGTCGTGAAAAAACTATAGAAATCAATATTGAATCCAATTGCTAAAGGAATTAAGCCGAGAATAGTCGTTATAGCAGTTAACAATACAGGTCTTAAACGTGTCTTACCACCTTCTATAGTTGACGCTACAATTTTATCGTAAGGAAGAATTTCAAATTCACTAAGATTCAATTCTTCACGCTTTTTTCGCCTCACAAGGTTTGTGTAATCAATTAGCACAATGGCATTATTCACGACAACCCCTGCAAGAGATATTATGCCAATCATGGTCATCATGATGACAAAGTTTTGCCGAGAGATTAATAATCCAAGCAATACACCGATAAGTGATAATAGAACTGTCAGTATAATGACAGCAGGCATAGAGTATGAATTAAATTGTGCTACAATGATTAATAAAATTAGGAAAACGGCAATCAATAATGCCTTGCTTAAGAATGCCATTTCTTTCGACTGTTCTTCATTTTGGCCAGAAAATTTATATTCGACACCGGACTTTAATTTACCATCAGCAGCATAAGCCTCCATTTTTATTTTAAGAGAATCAACGACCTGATTAGCGTTCATTCCTTCTGTAACATTAGATATTATTGTCACCAATGGAATTTGATCTTTTCTAACAACAGCAGTATATGTAGAAACTTCTTTTGGAGTCTCAATAACAGAACGTATTGGAATATTTAGTAGTTTTCCTTTATTATTTCTGAAAATTAGGCGCTGATCTAATAATGCATCAAAACTTTCCCTATTTTTCTTATTGAACTTCACAACTATATCATAAGATTCATCATCAATCGTATACGTTGCAATTTCTTGACCGAGAAGAGCTTTTCGAATTGCCATACCTACTTGATAAGTTGAGGCGTTAAGCTTTCTAATTTGTTTACGGTCTACACGAATTGGAATTTCAGGGCGATTCACCTCAACATTGAGCTTTAACTTTTCAACGCCCTTTACAGCTGATTTTGTTAAGAAAGATTTGATTTCCTGTGCTTCATTAATTAGGTCTTTATAGTCCCCTCTACCAGTTACATCTATACTAATTGGCGCGCCTTGCGGAGGTCCATCTTCGTTTTTTGTAACAGAAATCTCAATATCTGCAGTAAATTGATCTTTTAATTCAACTTGAATTTTGTGTAAAATATCGGACGTGAGAATATTGCCTCTGAATTGCGATTCTGAGAAATTTATTGTAATTCTACCTTTGTGTGGGGTGTTTCCATTTGAGACTCCTTGTGCTGGATCGCTTGTCCCTTCGCCAACTTGTGCAATTATTGACTGAATTAAACGCTCATCTTTTGAGACGCCAGAGGTATCTTCTTCCTCCATATATTCTGCAAGAATTTCAGTCAGTTTATTTTCAACATTTAAAACAGTTTCGTTAGTAACATTTATGTCTGTTCCAATTGGATGAGAAACAAACACGTTGATGTAATTCGGCTGATTAATAGGGAAAAAGTCAATTTTTGGAGGGAAAAGAATCATTAATAAAATAGAAAATCCTAAAAGACTAATTGTTCCGAATAAAAATTGAAGCGGACGCTTACCATTCATTGCAAAGATCAGGAATCGCTCATATTTTGCTTCCAGACGAGGTAAAAAAGCATTTTGAAATTTCTTCGTTCCAGGATTAAGCACGAAGAAATTGAGTAACATAATTAACCCAATAAACATGAAAAGATTTCCAATACCTAAAAATCCAAGAAGAACAAGACCAAGCCCAACAATTAATAAAACACCAGCGTTGATTAGTATTTTTTTACGGTTCAGTTTTTGTTCTCCAACTTTCATATACACAACAGCCAGAACAGGATTGATGACGAGTGCAACAAACAGCGAAGATCCGAGTACAATCATAAGCGTAATAGGCAAGTATTTCATGAATTCTCCCATAATTCCTGGCCAAAGGGCAAGGGGTAAGAATGCTGCTAAAGTGGTAGCCGTTGATGCGATAATTGGTAACGCAACCTCTCCAACTCCATCAATAACAGCTCTTGTGGCAGTCTCTCCTTCGTCCATGTGGCGGTAGATGTTTTCAACAATAACGATTCCATTATCTACCAGCATACCAAGTGCCAAAACCAAAGAAAACAATACCATAACGTTAAGTGACACACCCATAGTTTGAAGTATAAGAAATGACATAAACATCGATAGTGGTATCGCGACACCAACAAACAAAGCGTTTCGTAAGCCTAAAAAGAATAAAAGAACACCAACAACCAAAAGAATTCCGAGTAGTATAGAATTTACTAGATTCGAAACCATTTCTCTCGTTTTGTTGGATTGGTCGTTGGTAACCGACATTGTAACGCTTCTTGGAATTGTACCATCTTTTTTTGCCTCTTCAAGTATTAAATTGATATTATCCGATGCAACAAGTAAGTTTTTCCCAGCTTGCTTTTTTACATCCAACATTACAACGGGCGTTCCAAATTCTCTTGCATAAGAAGTTGTGTCACCATTTCCAAAGTAAACTTTTGCAACATCGCTCAATGTTACAGGTAAGAATTCATCCTGTTTGACAACTAAATCAGCAATTTCTTCAGCATCGATGAATTCTCCTTCAATACGCAAGGTTTTACGAATACTATCTTCTAGGAGTTCGCCACCAGGAATAGTTTGATGCTCCGCCTTAACGGCATTTTCAATATCTTCGATTGTAACATTGACTGATTGTGCTTTAATTGGGTCGACCTCAATAGTCATCTCTTGCTTCTGGACACCTCGAATATCAACTTCAGTAATTTCAGGTAATTCTTCGATACGGTCCTCTAACACTTCAGCAACATCTTTCAACATAGATGCATTTGTGCCACGTAAATTGATATTCATTACGGGCATTTTTGATGGATCCATTGCAAAAATATTTGGTTCTATCGTAAGCTTTGGAAAGTCGCTTTTAGCTCGAGCATCATCCACTGCATCTTTTACTTTTTGCAAAGCCTTATCTACCGGCATTTTAAAGTCAAATTTCACACGAATTGTAACATACCCATGTACCGCATTTGAAAGTATTTCATCAACTAGTTTAATCGAAGAAATTTCTTTCTCGATAGTATTTGCAATTTTTTTTGAAAGGTATTGAGGAGAAGATCCAGGCTTCATTATTCCAACGTAAATTTCGGGAATTTGTATTTCCGGAAAATTTTCCTTTGGCATTGAATGGTAAGAAAACAAACCACCAAACAATATTATTGCAGCAATAAGAAAGACAGTTTTTCTATTATTAACGGCAAGAGTCGATAAGCCAAATTGCTTACTTTGTTTTTTCGAATCCATAATTTAATTCTTAAATATTGTGTTAAAACTTATTTCTTCATTTTTACAAAATCACCTTCTGTGATACCACGGGCACCTTCAGAAATGATTTTTTCTCCAAAATTGAGGGCTCCACTCTCAATTAATGCCTCGCCTTGAAATTTATTTAAAACCTCAATATTTACTTTTTTAACTACGTATTTACTGCCTTTTTTTACCGCGATATAAACGAAATCAAAATTATCTTTGTCTTTCAGAATGCTCTTGGATGGGATTACCATCGCATCTTCAACTTCAATGTCAGTGATAGATAACTCAGCCAACATATTTGGTAATAAAAATGAGTTATTTGTAATGGTGGACATTATTCGAAAAGTTCGATTGGTTGGTTCGATAAAATTACCAACATGTGTTACGTTCAATGTAATAGAAGTATCCATGTAATTCGGAAAAGTAACCTTAATAGGAGTCCCAACGTGGACTCTAGAATAGTGCTTTTCAGACAAACTCGCAACAACATCAACTGTTTTATTATTGACTAATCTAAGAATCGAAGATTGTGGATTGGCGAGCTGGCCTTGATGAGCAAAAACTTTGTCAATAATTCCAGAAAAAGGCGCTCGTATGGTTGCTTTACCCTTTTGAATATTCATAGATTTGATCTTAGACTGCAAAGAAATAACTTGATTTTTAGCTGCTTTTAGTTCAAACTCTGAACCAACACCTCTTTTTCTTAATTCTTCTTGTTTATTGAAGATATATTCTGCGTAGTCTAATTGCGCTTTTAATTCTTCCATATTTGAGGCTAGTATTGAAGCATCAACTGTTGCAAGAGTTTGACCTTTGCTTACAGCTTGTCCTTCTTTAACTGAGATTCCAGTGATCAGTCCACTCATTTCAGCGTTGATAAGAATATTTTTATCCGTTTCTATAGAACCTTGAATTCTTATTTCATGAATAAATTTCTTCTTAACCACTTCGTCAATTTTTACAAGAAGTGTGGTGTCTTTTTTGTCTTCTTCTACACACGAGCTGAAGCACAAAAGAGCGATAACAATAAGGAAAATTCCTGATATAGATTTCATAATTTATTTATTTTGTAATAAGTTGTTATATAATTTATCAATTGCCAGTCGTGCATTAAATACGTCGACTAACGAGCCAATATATGCTGTTTGAGCCATCATTAATTGAGAGTGCTTTTGAGTTACTTCTAGACTGTTGCCAATTCCGATAACTTGCTTCGTGATTGAATTGGAGTAAATTGAAGAGGCTAATGCTACATTCTCCTTTTGAAGATATAATTTTTCTTCTGCACTATTTACATTGTTTCGCAGTTGTAACTCTTGAAAAAGGAGATGTTGCTCCAGTTGAGTTAATTGGTTTTCTTTGTCCATTAATTCTATCTTCGCTTGAGCTGTTTTCGATTGACGAGAAAACCCAGAGAAAACAGGAACATTTAAAGACAAGCCCCATAGTGTTTGAGAAAACCACTTTTCATTGTTAAAGAGACCAAAGTCATTTCGATAAGCATTGTAAGATTGTTGAAAGAATGCGTTTAAAGAGGGCAAATTAGCAAATTTGTTATTTTTTAAATTAAGACTAAAAAGTGTTACTTGTTTTTCCAATATTGAATAGGAAAGGTTCGTGTGAATATCGTTTCCTTTTGAGATACTTTCCTTGTTAAGTAATTCATTAATAGTATTACTTACTTCAATCGGGTCATTCATTGGATAACCCATAGCTAGCTTTAACATCGCTAAAGTATTCTGCATTTGCATATCAGCTGATGATGACATGGTTTTTGCATTGAGGAACGAATATTTCAATTGATCTACTTCTTCTTGAGTAATTAGTCCAAGATCAAGATAGTTTTGTTGTTGCTCCACTAATTTTTGAGAAATAAGCACTAATGAATCAATAAACTGTTTGTTTTCTTTTGATATCATGGCAAGCTGATACGCTTGAATTACATTGAAAACAAGTGTTTCTTTTGATTGATTTGATACATCCTGCTGTAACTTCGAAAATAATTTTGCAGTTTGTAGTCCAACGATATAAGAGCCGTTAAAAAGAATTTGATTTACTTGCATGGCTCCCGTTGATGTGTATTTAGTTCCAGCTTCAAATGATATGATTTCTCCGTCAGCAGCATTAGGGTTAAAAAATTTAGCGTCTAAAACAGATACAGGTAAATTGATGAAATGATTAAAGCTACCATTTAATGATACTTGAGGTAGCCCCATTCCACGGATTTCGGCAATCTTTAATCGGGCAATTTCAATTGCATTATTTGCTTCCGTTACCGAAAGGCTGTTGGAAATTGCATAATCTTTAGCTTCCTCTAAACTAAAAGCTTGTTCTAAACTGTTCTTTGCTAAAAGAGTGAACAGAATCACGAGGAGAAACAACGGTGTTTTTTTCATAGTGATTTATTTAATAAGATTCGACCTTTTTCGTTCACCATTCCATTGAGTTGGAATTCCATTATTTCTTTAAATAACACATCGAATTGGAATTCAGGCCATGGGAAAATCGAAGGGTTCATAATCATGTCAGTTGATACGACATATTGCTTTGCAATGATTGTTGTGATTAAATTTTCACGATAAACGCCTTCTTTTATACCACGTTCTATATTCTTTGTAATCATGTTTAATACAAAAATCCATTTATGGTCATCAATGACTTTCCATGACTGAGTGTGGTATTTTTGCAGGTCATAAAATACAGTTGGATTGATATTACCAATATTTTCCATGACAATTCGCATAACACTAAACATCTCTTCTATAGCTGAGATTGACTGCTGTGCATTGTTTGTGCAAATTGCTTGGTCCATTTTTATTTTCATCTCAATAATCGAATGAACTAACTGGTTTTTATCTTTGAAATAGCGGTAAATAGTTTTTTTTGAAATAGCCAACTCACGAGCTAGATCATCCATCGTTATGCTCTTTATTCCGTATTTCATATAAATAATTGAAACACGTTCCAGAATTTCTAACCTTTTCTCATCCATGGCACAAATGTAATGAATTATAAACGTTGGAAACGTTTATAATAATAAAAGTTTCCATAGTGTATAAATATTTCAATACCTTGTTGACGAAATTTAATTCAATGATAAAGATATATACGGACGGTTCAGCGAAAGGGAACCCAGGGAATGGAGGCTATGGTGTGGTAATGCGTTTCAACGAGAAGGAGAAAGAAATGTCTCAAGGGTATCGAATGACAACAAATAATCGGATGGAATTACTGGCTGTCATTGTTGCGCTAGAATCATTGAAAACTAATAAGCATCAAATAAAAATATTTTCTGATTCAAAATATGTAATTGATTCGATTGATAAAAAATGGGTATTTGCTTGGGAGAAAAAGAATTTTAAAGGAAAGAAAAATGCTGATTTATGGAAGCGTTACTTAAAAATTCACGCAAACTTCAAAATTGAATTTAATTGGGTGAAAGGTCATAATGGTCATCCTGAAAATGAACGATGTGATGTTCTTGCTGTAAATGCAGCTGATAGTGGCAATTATTTAATTGATCAGTTTTTTGAAGATTTACAAAAAAAAGAGAATTAGCCCACTTTTTCTAAATGAATTAAACAAGCCTTAAAGAAAGTGTAGATTAAAGGGTGAGGAATTTCTCTTGTCGATGATATTTGAGGGCAGAATCCACACCCTACAAAAAAGTCATGATTTTTTAAACTAATAATTTCTGGGTCTTCAAACTGATTGGTTGCTTCAATATCGGCAATATCATTCTTAAGCCCTTCTATTAGTTGAGGGTAAAGACTATAGCGCGTACCAGTCAATTCAATGTTAGAATAATTTTCGTAAAGGTTAACAAACTCTTTTGATTTCGGCGTGATTGTTAACTTTTCAAACTGTTGACCATCTACCAAATTTTCTGAAATTAGCTTCTCTCGTTGACCATTTAATCGATAAGTGCTGATCAATACTTCAATTAATGTTTTATAACCGTCCCCAGTTATTAAGGTTGGTATTTTCCGATTAATTATTTCTTTGATAATACCATGAAGAAAAAAGGGATTTGTAATAGGGCCTGGAGCAACTAAATAACCATCGTACTGCGCAAAATTTTGAGGCTTGAATTTAGCGACCTCATTTAATTTTATCCAGTAATAATTTATATCTACATCTAAAAAATTAGCAGAATGGTCTATGGCGAGATTTGTTGCATGATGTGAGTTATAGGTGAAATTGTAATCACCAATAATCGCTATTTTCAAACCTTTACTCATTCAGACAATAGTTTAGTGAAAGACACTATCTCTGATACCAGCCAGTATATATTGCTTGTTCTACCAACAAAGAATCTGTTGTTTCGTCTAAGGTAACAGGGTCGACAACTGTATTGTATATATAGCAATCGAATGAGCAAACAAACTTAGAATAGTCTCCTGTCGCATCAGATTCTTGAACAACACCATTGTAAACAACATTTTGACTATTTACACTGAACCCTTTCGATTCAAAATCTCTACCGCTTAATGAGTGGTAAGTAACTTCAAAACCAGAAATTGCATCATCTGTATATGGAGGTGTATCATTTGAAGAGAAAAAACTATTAAACAATGTTAAATCAGGTACTGTAGTCCCCGAAGCTGAATTCCAAATCATACTTCCGAGTCCAATTTGTATATAAGGGATTGAACTTGGAGATTGCATTGAGAAGAAATATTGCGCATTGTTAATTCCTGAAGAAGACTGTGTTGCGATTTCTGAAAGGCCGTTATAGCCATCAACATTTTCTGTGTATTCAATGAACTGACCACCAATAATCCCTTCAAAATGAGCCAATAAATCTACTTTTGGTGTAGGTGCTGGAATAATCTCATGCTTAGTGCAAGATGTAGAGAGGAAAATAAATACTCCAATAGTTAATATAGTTATTTTATACATAATTTAATTCACTTAATTTTATGATTAAGTATAAGCTCTACTTAATCGATGTCTAAATTACGACAAAATAATCAGAAAGTTGCCTTATGACTGTGATTTTCTAAGCACATATTTGGATGTATGGCTGAATGTTAAGCAATTCGTGAAGGTATAATTGTGTATTAACACTGCTATTGAAGGATGCTGTGTACATTAATTCGCTGTTGTACATTTTTTCTACCAATAAATGCGAATTTAAATCAAAATGAGAATTTTGTTTCTTTAGCTGATTGATAATTTTATTTAGCTGAGTCTGCGAAATTAATACATCTGTAGTATGTTCAAGATGACCATTTTTAATAATTCCTTTCACAAGTACTTCAGGATCGTTTGATTCAAATTGAAGACTTGTGATGCTGATTGTTTTTGTTTCTAAATTCATATTGCGTTCTTTATTCATTACAAATATCTAACCTAAGAACGTAATCTATTTACGTTCTTAAATTTGACCATTTAGTGGGATGATTACTTTTGTTTTATATAGAATTATGTAACTTCACATTCAATCATCTTTAGATTATGAAATACGATAGAATTAATAGCCGTTTATTTATTGATAACAGAAAGAAATTTGTAGGCCAAATGGAAGAAAATGCTTTGGCAGTTTTTAATTCAAATGACATTTATCCAGTAAGTGCAGATAGTACAATGCCTTTTCAGCAACATAGAGATATATTCGCATTGTCAGGGGTTGATCAGGAAGAAAGTATTCTTGTCATTTCTCCTAATTCTAAGAATGAAATGCATAAAGAAGTACTATTTTTGAAGGAAACTAATGAGCATATTGCCGTTTGGGAAGGGGAAAAACTTGATAAAAAGAATGCATTTGACACCTCAGGGATAAAAACAGTTTATTGGTTACAGGACTTCGATAGAATCTTTAAGCAAATGATGTGCGAAGTGAATACAATTTACTTAAACACAAATGAACATTTACGTGCTGATACTTCAGTTCAAACAAGAGAAGATAGATTCATTGAACAAGTGAAAAAGGATTATCCAGCTCATTCTGTGGGAAGAAGCGCTCCAATTATGCATCAGATTCGTTCGGTCAAGAATGATATTGAAATTGAATTAATGCAAAATGCATGTAACATAACTAAATCAGGCATTGAGCGAATCCTTAAATTTATTAAGCCCAACATTTGGGAGTATGAAATAGAAGCAGAGCTCAATCATGAATTCCTCATGAATCGTTCAAGTGGATTTGCCTATACGCCAATTGTGGCTTCTGGAGCAAATGCTTGTGTTTTACATTATATTCAAAATAATGGACAATGTAAAAGTGGCGATGTTATTTTGTTGGATGTTGGTGCCGAATATGCCAATTATGCTTCAGATTTAACCCGATGCTTTCCAATTAGTGGAAGATATACGGAACGTCAAAAAAATGTATATAATGCTGTGCTTCGTGTTAAAAAATCTGCCGAAAAAATGTTGACGCCCGGAACCTTACTAAACGATTATCACAAAGAGGTAGGTGCATTGATGGAGTCAGAGCTTCTCGGACTTAAATTAATTGACAAAACAGACATTAAGAATCAAGATGCTGCATGGCCAGCTTATAAAAAATATTTCATGCATGGAACCTCTCATTTTATTGGGTTGGACACACATGATATCGGTATCTGGGATGAGCCAATAAAACCTGGGATGGCTTTCACTTGCGAACCGGGAATTTATATTGCAGAAGAAGGATTAGGTATTCGAATTGAAGATGATTTAATTGTTCAAGAGAATGGAGTTCCATATAACTTAATGGGCTCTATCCCAATCGAAGTTGATGAGATTGAAACACTAATGAATGAATAAGCCTTCAACTAAAAAATTAAATTACAGGGTGTTCGGAAATGGACACCCTGTTGTTTTTTTACATGGTTTTTTAGAATCGATGACTATGTGGGAAGAACTAGAATTAATTGGAGAATGGCAATATGTTTTTATCGACCTTGCAGGACATGGGGATTCAGAATTGATAGGTGAAGTCATCTCAATGCAATCAATGGCTTTTCAAGTTAATGAAATTCTCGATGAGCTAAGTATTGAATCTTGCCATCTTGTTGCTCATTCTATGGGAGGATATGTTGCACTTGAATTATTGAAAATTACTCCAAGAATAGAGAAGCTGGTAATGTTGAACTCCAATTTTTGGTCTGATGATAAGCAAAAGAGACTCGAGCGAGAAAGAGTAGCAAGTATTGTAATGAAAAACAAGTCATTGTTTATTTACGAAGTTATTCCGAATTTATTCATTGATCCAGTGGAGAAAAATGAGCATGTTGTGCAATTGATCAATGAAGCAAATAAAATGGCCGCAGATGATATAGCCAAAATTTCGATTGCAATGAGTCAGCGAATTGACAACATAAGTCTTGTGAAGGATAGAAGAGAATCAATCTTAATAGTTCAAGGAGAAAAAGACACAGTAGTTCCTTTTTCACGAATGAAAAAACTTGCTGATTTATATAATCTTGAATGTGTCGTGATTCCGGAGACTGGACATATGATTCATATTGAGGATGCTGAAAGTCTAACGAAAGAAATAGGTCACTTTTTTTCTAGTACTTCAACAGTTCAGTAACTGGTTGAGGATACATTCCGTCTCTAGAAAGCTTCCGACCACGCTTGTAAACAATTATTCGTTCAGTTGCTAATTGATCCTCGATGCGTGCGTCGATTAGGAAATATTTCTTGGCTTTGAACATGACGGTATATGTTCCAGTTAATTGATTGTTTCCGATTGTTATCGTTATTTTTTCTTTTTCAAGTTCAATATATATAGCACTAGAACTAACCTTCATTATTTTTTTTCCAGTGTCAATATTATATGAAGAAATTTCACCTTTATATTGTCCTAAAAAACGGGATTTTAATGTGTACTCTTTCTGAGCTGAAAGAGAAATTGGTAGTATCAATAGAAGTGTTAAAATAAGTTTAACCATAGTGCGAAGTTACAAAAAATCGTATTATGTTAGAATGCAAATACATTCAAAAAAAATAGTGAGATTTACTTTTCAACAATCCATGCATTTACCAACATTCTCTTTGTCTTTAGTGCCAAATAAACTAATTTCGAGTCAATAGAATAATTGACCATAGAAAATGAAGCAATACCACGAATTATTAAAACATATAGTTGAGAACGGAACCCGCAAAGAAGACCGAACAGGCACAGGAACTACATCAGTTTTTGGTTATCAAATGCGTTTTGATTTAAGTCAAGGATTTCCATGTATTACGACTAAGAAATTACACTTAAGGTCAATTATTATCGAGTTGCTTTGGTTTCTTCAAGGAGATACAAATATTAAATTCTTACAAGAAAATAAAGTAAGAATCTGGGACGAATGGGCAGATGAGAAAGGTAACTTAGGTCCTGTTTATGGTCATCAATGGAGATCTTGGCCCGATGGAAAAGGTGGTACAATTGATCAAATCACAAAATTGGTCGATGCAATTAAAAATAATCCAGACTCTCGAAGACATTTGATTTCAGCATGGAATGTTGCAGATGTCGACAATATGGCCCTTCCACCATGCCATACAATGTTTCAATTTTATGTCGCTGATGGTAAATTAAGCTGTCAACTCTACCAGAGAAGTGCAGATACTTTTCTAGGGGTTCCTTTTAATATCGCGTCTTATGCTCTGCTGACTATGATGATTGCTCAAGTATGCGACCTTAAAGTAGGTGATTTCATTCATACATTTGGTGATGCACATATCTACAGTAACCACATGGAACAAGTTGAATTGCAATTAAGTCGTGATTGTAAAACGTTGCCGACAATGAAAATAAATCCAAACGTGAAAGATATTTTTTCATTCACGTATGAAGATTTTGAATTAATAAATTATGATCCGCATCCTCATATTAAGGGAGCTGTGGCTGTTTAATCAGGTTTTATGAAGTGTGTGTTAATTGTGGCGATGGACAAAGCGAGAGGAATTGGTCGGAATAATGATTTAATGTGGCACCTCCCAAACGACATGAAATTCTTTAAAGAAACAACAGTAGGTCATGCAGTTGTAATGGGAAGAAAAAATTTCGAGTCAATTCCAGAAAAATATAGACCTTTGCCTAATCGAGAGAATATTATTCTAACTAGAAACAAAGCCTTTCTCGCGAAAAACTGTTCAGTATTAAATTCGGTTCAAGAATTAGTAGAATTAAAAAAACAAGAAAGTGATAAGACACTTTTCATTATTGGAGGTGGAGAAATATATAAGCTCGCACTTAATGAGAATTTAATTGATGAGATGTTAATTACACATGTTAATGATGATTATGGGGCCGATACGTTTTTCCCATCTTTTGAATTGTGTGATTGGAGCGTGAAAACTTTACTAGTACAAGAGCGAGATGATAGACATAAGTCTAGTTATAGCATTGTTAAATACGTCCATAAATAAAAATGAAAGTTTGTATTGCAGAAAAGCCAAGTGTAGCCAAAGATATTGCGGAGATTTTAGGAGCGAAGCAAAGAAATGATGGTTACTTTGAAGGGAACGGGTATCAAGTTACCTGGACTTTTGGGCATCTGTGTACATTAAAAGAACCTCATGATTATAATGAGAATTGGAAATATTGGAAATTAGAAGATTTACCAA
>CAJQQA010000060.1 GCA_905480355.1 uncultured Flavobacteriales bacterium
GTAATGTTCTCCTTTTTTGATTGGCAGACCATTTGTTGTTATAAAATATCTTGTGGCAAATTTATCTTCTCCAATAAAATCCCCTTTATTGTTAAAGTCTGAAGTATTCACAATAACCATTTCCTTTATGGTATGTTGCGGAACATAAATTTTCCTATTATCAGATGTTACTATTAGAACTTCGCGTGCATCTTGGCTAAGTATTTTCCCAATTAGTTCACCCCCATCGAGTTTAATAAAGCGATATGTATTAGTGTCTTGAACAGCAATAGTATCATTTTGTGAAAAGCTTATGTTAGATAAACATAGAAATGACAGCAAGAATAGTAATGTTTTCATATTAAAGATTTTAAACAAATATATAAGAATAAACATATGGAGCGTAACTAAATTTCGCAGTTGAATAATTTGTTGTTGTGAAATTCGCAAATAAAAGATTATTACTCATAGCGTTTAGGTTAAGATACTTAAAAAAACGGTGTGATATGGCTTATATTTTATAGGTATTGTTGTGTTCAGCAACCTTAGTCTTTCTCATAAATATAAAAGTCTTCAAATCTTACTTGACCAAAGTCTTTTATTGTCTCAATTTGACTTTCTACTTTTTCGGGTTCTGTGGTGTGAAAACTTTCCGAACCATCTTTATGCAAATACCATTCTTTGTCCCGTTTTGAATACTTATATGTTATTATTCTAGACCAACGCCAAGCACTTCCTCCATAATGTTCAACTGAAAAATAACCATTTTTAATTGAAATACCCGAGAAAGGGTCCCCCATCATACCACCGCAATCAATACAATAAACTGTATTGTCGTTTCTTTTTTCTAGTCGCAGTTTGTTGAACTGGTCGCGTAATAAAATCATCAGAGGTCTTCTTTCGGGATTGTCAATCACATCAGATATAGTGTCTTCGCCATTTTTATTAAGTACGAGAATATAGTCGTTGATATTGTCAAGGTTTAAGTCACCTGAAATAGTGTCCAAAATCGAATAGTTTTTCGGTACAAACTTTGATAATTCGCTAAATGAACTGTCAATTTCTTGTTTAAGCGTTTCTGTTTTGATTTGATTATCTCTTGTGTTTTTCAATGCGTCAGGACCAATAGCTGTTGTCTTATGTTGATTTGGATGTTGACTGCATGAGACCAGCGTCAATATAAGAAAATGCAATATGTTCGATTCTATTTTTTTCATAAGGTTCTACACAATATTTTAGGTAGTTTTATCCATAATTATTCATCTTTAAACATAATGGATAGTCCATCCATTAATGAATACAGATACATTTGGTTATGATCTTTTCCATACGTAGCAGTTGAAACATTCACGTTAGGATATTCATTTAAAACACTGCCAATAGAATCGATCATTGATAGGTGATTATCTATATATCCTTCAGGCCCGTCAAAAAGGCTACCCTTTGAATAAAACACACTACATGTATAATCTGTATCAAGCTCTTTACGTATATGCTTTAGAGCATCACCATCATTATACCAAATACTGGCATCATAAATTTGGAATGCACAAAATGTTTTTTGAATGGGGAGTATGTAAGTGCAAAAATATCCTCCTATGGAATGACCAATTAAAGTGTTGTAATTGTTTGTACTATAATGCTTGCTGATATAAGAAATAACTTCATTTTCAAGAAACTCTAAAAATGGTAGTCCGTTTCCAGTTGATGAAGGTATAAAATATCCTAAAGAATCTCTCTTACCTGTTACGTTGACTTTTGAATCTGTAAAAGTTAAATCGTATAGTCTCCGTAGCTTGTCAATATTGGGAATTCCAACCACAATCAATTCGGGTATAGTATTTTGATTCTCAAAAAGTTCCTTTGAAATAGAATAAGTTATATCAAATCTGTCTTCTGCATCTAAAACATAAAGAACAGAATATGAACTATCCTTATGGTATTTCGTCGGGAGACCCACCCAAATACTTCTTTTTTCCTTAAGGACTTTGGATTTTATCTCATGGACTTCAAAGCAATTTTGGGCATTGACAATCAGTGAAAGGAATAAGGTGAAAAGAACAAGAGGTAATTTCATTGATATTTGTCTGTTGTGCTAAAAAGTTTAGTGTAAAAAGTCGTTTTAATGCTTTTCACATAGTGTTATAAATGATTATTGTTTTATAAATTTCATTATAAGCTGTTTATCGCCTAACATTTCAATTATATAATTCCCTCCTATTAAATCAGAAATGTCAATTGCTTTATTCGTTTTTCCTGACATTATTAATGACCCAATAAGATTATAAATTTTGTATTCGGTTTCAGAATAAAGGCCATCTATATTTAAAATATTCGGAGAGGGATTTGGATAGATAATTAGATTGGTTATTTCGGAAGAGTTGTTGTTAATAGCTGCAGTCCCACCTATAACATTAATAGTACCTATCATACCATGAGATAATGCATGTGGGGTGCATTCATATTCATAAAGACCTAATAGCTGCGGGACATATTGAAAAAAGGTGTCTGCCGGAGCCTGCCATATTTGATCGAATGTTGCAGCTCCTAAAGGAATATTAGTAGAAGTAATAGTATGTACTATTGAAGGAGCTCCTCCTCCCAATGGAAGCCACTGAACTGTATCTCCAAGCTGAATTGTAATGTCTGCGGGAGTAAATTCAAAATATCCATCCCATACATTCACAATATGAATGGTGGCCTTTGCGGTGAATGACGATAAAATAATGCTCAGAATAATTAATATATTTTTCATTTTGTTTATACGGTTAGGCAATGCGCCGATAAGTTTGATTAAAGATAATTTAATTTTCGAAGAAAATACGTGCGAGGTTGAATGATCTATCATCCGAAGCGAGATATAAAGCAATGGAGAATAGGTGCTTTTGTGCATCAAAAAAAACACACATTTCTGAAGGGCTATTTTGAGTAATTCCATTATTCAATAATTAAGCACAAACATGATGGCGAAACTACCTTTTAATGAAGTTTAGGTTTTGTTAGGGACTTTGTTTAATCATCAAATTCTGAACCTTTTGATCCAATTATTTCTTGTAAGGTAGGATTGTGCAAATTAACTGACATCTTTATATCAGACAATTTTGTTTCTTCTTTTTTAGATTGTTTATAAACTCATCGGATATAATTATGAATTGAAGCTATAGTGTTTAAGTTTGTTGAATGAAAGTTGTTTTTATCCTTAACGGTTCTAAAAAGTTATCTGCTTTTGCAAAAAAAACAATCGACAAGGCGAATGAACATGACAGTTTAAATTGTTTCATATCAAAAACGGAAAGTTCATTGCACGCAATCACCATCGCAAAAGATAATGCCAATAATGGTGCAGATTTTATAATAGCGGTTGGTGGAGATGGAACGTGCAACGAAGTTATTAATGGCATCCAGAAAAGCAACAATCGAAATCTGGTAATTTTTGGAATTATCCCTAATGGCTCAGGAAATGATTTTCATAGAATGTTAGGTAGTTTCTCACCAGAGAAATTTATTGAGGCTTTAATTAATCAGAATTGTCAGCACATTGATTTAATCAAAATTGAATCAGGTGATAAGACAATCTATTCGTTAAATATTGCTGGAGTTGGATTTGACGGATTCGTGGTGAATAAACTAAATCAATTAAGAAAAAATGCTTTTCTAAAAGGAAAAACGGCATATGCCTATTCAATCTTAAGAGCATTTTTTAGTTATAAAAAACCAGGCGTCGTTCTTTCGAGTAATGATTACAATTATTCTGGAAAAATGATGATGACCGCAGTTTGTAATGGCACAACATTTGGGCATGGAATGATTGTTTCGCCAAACGCAAAATTGAATGATGGTAAGCTCAGTATTACCTTCCTCGGGGAAGTTTCTCTCAAGGATTACGTGAAAAACATTTCCAGATTGAAGAAGGGGATTTTAATTAAACATCCCGAGGTGCATTATTTTGAAACAAAGGAATTGACAATCGCTATAAAATCAGGTGAAATGCATCTAGAAACAGATGGGGAAATTATTGGTCAAGGAGATGTTCATTTTCAAGTGATTCCTGATTGTTTGAATATTTTAAATCCAGATTATTAACCAAAAAAAAGGTCGCCATAATGAGCGACCTTTTTTTTGAATTGTTTTATTTATTGAATGATAATTCTCTGGAATAATTACTTTTCGCTAAATGGGGCACTTCAAAATTTTCTGTGAGTTTTGCGCTCAAAAACAGCACCTTTAATACCACAATTAAAGCAACAGAGCCGATGACAATATCTCTTCAAATTCTCCGTCATTTTGACACCCTGAAACTCCGGTTTTTTCATTAATCAAGAAAAATGGCACACCTCTTAATCCTAGAGATTTAGCCCTTTCAATATCGATGTTTATTTCTTCAGAATATTCCTTTTTCTCAATGATTTCTTTTGCCTTTGAAGAATCCAGTCCTGCATCTTCAATGATATCAAGTAGATTTTTTTGTATTGATAAGTCTGTTCCAATACAAAAATAAGCGAAAAATAGAGCTTTTTCAAGTTCAATAGCTTTATCAAAATTTTTAGACCATTTAATTAATCTATGCGCATCTTGCGTATTGTAGATAAGGGCTTTATCAAATTTAAAATCAATACCTACTTTCTTACCAACTGGAAGTAGTCTTGCGCACATTTCTTGAACTCGCTCCATACCATATCCTTTCATTTCTGCTAAATGTTTCAATGAAGACATTGATTTGTTTTTTGGAAAAGCAGGGTCCAGTTGAAAACTACGCAACACAATTTCAACATCATCTTTCGCGTCAAGGGAAGAAATAGCTTGTTCTAGTTGTTTCATTCCTATAAAGCATGATGGACAAACGACATCGCTCCAAATTTCAATTTTTACTTTTGTCATTTAGCAATTTTAATAAGACATTCTTTTAGAGTTTGTCGGGTTAATCTTTTACACTTCAAATTTACAGACTTTAACTGTTGATTTAACTGCCAAGGAAAGAAATGTATTGAAAGAGGAAGCCTCAGAATTCGTTATTTTATTTATAATCGATTAATTCATTTTGAGGCATACAAAAGGTTTTATTTTACATAACTTTCTTACCTGAAGTAAATTAGGCAACTATGTTATCATTTTTCACTCAAACATTAATCAATCTTTTTGTTCAAGAATTTTTTTGAAAAATTATAAAAGGATTGAACATCCTTAAAGTTACTCACAATGCCTAATGAAATTCTGATTGAGCCTCTTAATTTCCCCATGAATTCTATCATTTCAAAAAAGTCTCCTGATTCCCTTCCAGTGAAATATTCCTCTAATTCTTCAATAGTTATATTGTTATTAATTTCATCCAATCCTGGGTTACAAAAGCAGCCAGTTCTGATAGATATGTTTTGTTTGTTAGCTGCTTGTTCAATATCGGAAAAGGAATATAGTGTTCCGCAAACATCATAAAAATTCATAACTAATGTGCTTCCCCTTCGACCAATATCTTGAGAGCCAAATATTTTAATGAGAGGTTGCTTATTGTCATGGTTTAAAGTGCTTAAGTTCGATAATAGCCAGCTAATCAATGACCTCACCCTCTTTTTAATAGTGAGAATTCCAATTTCTTCAATGAGCTTAAGACCATGAGTAATAGCAGGTATCCCTAAATAGTCTATCGTACCATCTTCAAACCGCTCATGGTTGGGCATTAAATAATGTCCA
>CAJQQA010000061.1 GCA_905480355.1 uncultured Flavobacteriales bacterium
TAATTGGTGTCTGTTGTACCAAGATAAGTACTATTTTGACGTGGAATGGCGAAGATCATTCTTCCATCATCTACATCGAAATAAACCGATTGTTTTAAGTCAAGTTTTTCCTTCGGAACGACAATGTGAACTCCTTTTGTGAGGTGTAACCGTTTTCCTTTACACGAGTTGTCTTTCTCGCGAAGTTCATCTACCCAAGGCCCGGTAGCATTCACCACAAAATCAGATTTAATCTCAAATTTATTTTGATTGATGCCATCCTGACACTTCACCCCAACGATTTTACCATTCTTGTATAGTAATTCATCAACGGTCGTATAATTGACAACCTCAGCTCCTTTTTGTTTAGCAGTTTTCAAGACTTCAAGCGTCAATCGAGCATCATCCGTTCGATATTCAGCATAATATCCTGAACCTTTGATAATATCATCACGAACTAAAGGCTCCATTTTAAGTGTTTGATCTCGACCCAACATCTTTCGTTTATCTACGCCTTTGACTCCGGCAAGAACATCGTACAACCACAATCCAAATGAAGTTGCCAATCTTCCATACGTTCCGTTTTCAATCAATGGGAGTAGCATTTTTTCAGGTCGAACCAAGTGAGGTGCATTCTTATATGCAATAGCTCTTTCTAGTCCTGTTTCACGTACAATTTTGATTTCAAAATTCTTCAAATAACGTAATCCACCGTGAATTAACTTGGTGGATCGACTACTTGTTCCTGCAGCAAAATCTTGTTTTTCAACCAAAGCTACGGAAAACCCTCGCGAAACTGCATCAAGCGCAATGCCTGCCCCAGTAATGCCTCCACCAATGACCACGATGTCGTATTTCTTCTTTGAAAATTCGTTTAAGATTTCTTTTCTCCGATTTGAGGGGTAAGCCATTCGTTTTTTTTTAATTGTGATCAATCCAATCCATGCAACGTGACACAGCTTTTTTCCATCCTCGGTATAGCTTATTTCTATCTTCTTCTTCCATTTCAGGAAGGAAAGTTCTATCCAATTGTTTTGTTTCTCGAAGCTTTTCCTCGCTCCAAATTCCTGCCGCTATTCCTGCCAAATATGCTACTCCCATAGCTGTTGACTCAATCTCTTTTGGTCGTTCAATGGGAACATTTAGTATATCTGCCTGAAACTGCATTAATAGATTATTTGCAGATGCTCCGCCGTCCACTTTTAGTTTGGTGAGCTTGATTTCTGTATCTTTTTCCATTGCTAGTAATACATCTTTTGTTTGGTAGGCCAATGCATCAAGTGTCGCTTTTACCAAATGTGCTTTACCTGTATCTTGTGTTAATCCGAATACCCCTCCTCGGGCATACATGTCCCAGTAGGGTGCGCCAAGACCGACAAATGCAGGAACTACGTATACTTCTTCAGAATTTATTACTTCAGAAGCAATCTTTTCTGAATCAGCTGCAGTTTCAATCAAGCCTAAACCATCTCGTAGCCATTGAATGGCAGATCCTGCAATAAATACGCTTCCTTCGAGGGCATAGGTTATTTCCCCATCTATTCCCCAAGCGATAGTCGTGAGTAATCCAGATTTTGAAACAAACTGTTCTGTTCCAGTATTCATTAGCATAAAACACCCCGTTCCATAAGTGTTTTTTGCCGTTCCTGGGTCGAAACACAATTGTCCAAATAATGCAGCTTGTTGATCACCTGCAACTCCTAAAATTGGAACCTCTACCTCATTTATTAATGCATGACCAAAGCTTCCTGAAGAGTTTTTTATTTTTGGTAAAATATTTTTAGGAATATTTAACGCTTCTAAGAGCTTTTTATCCCATTCTAGTGACCGAATATTGTACAGCATTGTACGTGATGCATTACTATAATCGGTCGCATGTTCTTTTCCATTGGTTAGTTTCCAGATTAACCATGTATCAATTGTGCCAAAGAGTAAGTCTCCTTGTTCTGCTCTTTCTCTGGCTCCCTCAACATTGTCGAGTAGCCATTTCACTTTAGTTCCAGAAAAATATGCATCAATAACAAGTCCAGTTGCCTTTCTTACATAAGCTTCGAGCCCATCATTTTTAAGGTCTTCGCAAATCGGTGCAGTTCGTTTATCTTGCCAAACTATCGCATTGTAGATTGGTTTCCCTGTATTTTTATCCCAAATTACTGTTGTTTCTCGCTGAGTCGTAATTCCGATCGCAGCAATATCATGTGCTGAAATATTGTTCTTTGTGCAAACCTCTTCAAGCATTTCGTACTGCGTTTTCCAAATTACTTCTGGATCATGTTCTACCCAACCTGGTTTCGGGTAAATCTGCGGAAATTCTTTTTGTGCACTGCCAATTGCGCTTCCATTTTCATCGAATATAATAGCTCTCGCACTTGTTGTTCCTTGATCTAATGCTAGAATGTAACGCATTTATTGAGCAGATTGATGTAATTAAGTAAATATATAAATATAGTCGCTTTCAAATGCTTCTCAAAGATTAATTCGAGATTTATTTGAGAAGAAATTGTTTTCATTAGAAAATGACTCTCATTCTTCGTGAAAACTGATTTTGAATCAACCTAAGCGTTATTTAAGCAATGGATTAGATAATAGGTGGGGTTAACATTTTTTTTTAAAGTTTTGGTTATATTTGATTGATGCAAAACTATTTAGAGACAATAGAGGAACTTTCCAAAAGCGCCAATTTACGTGAAGGAGAAATAATAAACTTTACTCAAGAAGTCAATTTCTTAAATTAATAGCAGCGTTTATTTTGTTTGAGCTATGACTTAGAGGTTTTATTTTAATTTTTCTTCCCATTCTTTTCTTAAATCAGAAGATAAAATACTATTTTCATTGTGTTTCCAACCTGGAGGTTTTATTAAATATTTAAATTTATTTTTTATTGATGTTTTTGATGTAAAGAAATCACTAAGCATATTATACATTCAATAAATGCAATTTTTGCAGGATTATTCGTTTCAATATTTTGAACCAACCCATAAATAGGTTTTTCAGCTTCAAGTTCAAAAGTTCTAAAAAGTTTATCCCAAATAATGAATATTCCAGCATGATTTCTATCTAAATATTGAGGATTTGTAGCATGATGAACTCTATGATGACTTGGTGTGTTAAA
>CAJQQA010000062.1 GCA_905480355.1 uncultured Flavobacteriales bacterium
TAAATAATCCAACTTTATATCCAGCTTCAGTAAGAATAGATGAAACCATTGAGCAAATTGAACCTTTACCGTTGGATCCAGCGACGTGCACAAACTGTAACTGTTTCTCAGGAGAGTCAATAGACTTTGTAATTGATTGTATATTTTCTAATGTCGGTTTATATGCCTTAGAACCTATTTTTTGGTACGATGGAAATTGATGGAACAACCATTCAATTTCAGTTTCATATGATTTACTGTGCATTGACATGAACAGCCATGAAAACCTTACCCAGAGATGATCCCGGATCTTTATTGTATTTCACTTGCTTTTTAACCTCATAGATAACTCGATTAATAAGAATTTGGTTGGTTGTAGTCGTTTGTGCCTTAATGTTATAAGCAGCGATAACATTCCCTTGTGCATCAATGGTTAATTTCAAGTGGATGGTTGCATCAATATTTGATTGCAAATCAGTCATAATAGGATCATTCAATCGTATTCTACCATTTCCACTTCCTCCGCCACCATTACCTTCAGTACCTGTACCCGAGTCTCCACCAAATGTATCTCCTGAGCCTCCTGAATCACCGTTTCCATCTCCACCAGATGCGAAAGGATCATTGGATTGTTGTGTAGTACTACTTGTATTTGTTGAGTTCGGAGAGTTTGTTGTATTTGATTGGCCAGTATTGACTTCAACATCAGATTCTTCAGATGTAATGATTTGTTCAGTTTGTGGCTTTGGCTTGTCTAGTGGAGCATCAGAAGGACTACCTGATCCTGAACCTCCTTCAACAACTAAATTTTGTAATACTAATTCCGGAATCTCTGTAGTTACATTTACAACTAATGGCTCTGGTGCAGGGTCGGCAATTTGAAAAGAAATCAACGCAAAATAAACTGCAAATAAAACCATCGCAATAAGAGCTGCTATTGCCCCTTTACGGTTGTCTATTTTATTAACAATTGGTTTACTTGCCATAACTTTCTATTTATCATACGCCAACACAGGATCCCATCCATTCGCTTGAGATAATGCTAATACATTAAATACTGCTTCATAACTGGCATTTCGATGTCCAGCTATTTTGAGTTTTGATTCTTTCGAGTTTTCTACTACAGATGCAACAATTTCTCGAATATCTTCAAATTCCATTGGTTGGTCAATTGAACCTCCAGGAGTAACAACATATAAATTATCCTCAGTAATTATAACTGTTGGTGATACAGGGTTAGTTACTGGAGTTAATTGTTCACTTGGTTTTGGCAAATCAATTGGTGTTTGGTCCTGACTCATTAAACTCATGATGATAAAGAAAATCAACAACAAGAATACCAAATCGGTCATGGAAGCCATTCCTCCTTCAATTTTAACTTTATTTCTTGTTCCTAAATCCATATTCCTTTATTTACCAGGTTGTTGAAGAATATCCATAAACTCTAACGCATCATTTTCCATTTGGTACACAACATTTCCAATTCTTGCAACTAAAAAGTTATACCCAACGTAAGCAATAATACCAACAACTAGACCAGCCACTGTAGTTATCATTGCGGTCATGATTCCTGGAGCGATAACGTCTATGTCAAGACTAGCTGCATTTTGCAAGTCAATAAAAACACCAACCATTCCAACAGTAGTTCCAAGGAAACCAATCATTGGAGCTGCTCCTGCTGCTGTAGCTAAAAAGCTCAAACGTTGTTCAAGTCTTAATATTTCCAATTTCGCTGCATTCTCAATTGATGCAGAAATCACTTCAATTGGTCTACCTAATCGAGATATACCTTTCTCGATCATTCTTGCTGAAGGAGCATCGGAGCGGGAGCAGTAATCTTTTGCTGTATCTATTTTCCCATCAGTAATATACTCTCGGATTTTAGCGATAAAACCACGTTCTTCTTTGTTTGCTTTTCTCAACGCTAGAAAACGTTCTACAAATACAAAGATGGTGTATCCTAACATCAGCGAAAGCAAGATGATAATTCCCCATCCACTTAGACCAATTCCTTCGTTCCCGAATTCTTCAGAACCTTTGAGGATTTCCCATAGACTAATGTCAGCAACCCCAATGGATTCTTCTCCAACTGTTTCAATTTGTAATAAAAAAGATAAACTCATAATATATATAACGTTTAGTAAGGTGTTTTATTTAATGTGTAAGAAGAAAAACCGTGCATCCAGCAATATAACCAACAATTGCTAAAAGGGAAATATTTTTCACATACCAAAAGAACGAAATTTTTTCCATTCCCATAGCAACTACTCCCGCAGCAGAACCGATAATTAACATACTTCCCCCTGTACCAGCAGCATAGGCGATAAAATGCCATAATCCTGCATCTTCTGCTTCTTGGAACATTCCCATTGAAGCAGCTACCAGAGGTACATTGTCGATTACAGCAGAACCAGCTCCTAGAAGAATGATAAATATATCCAGATTCAAGCCAGATTCAACAACACCTTGGCCAAACATGAAAATCAGTCCTAAAGATTCCAAAGCTGCTACTGTCATCAATATTCCCAAGAAAAATAAAATAGATGGCATTTCAATTTTTGCCATTGCTCCAGCCGTTGGGCCGTGAGCATCATCGTGACTCTGCAATGATGTTAAAGATATTTGTTTACTTGAAACAAATTCAGCTACTAAAGCAACAACACCTAGAGAAAGCATCATTCCTACATATGGAGGTAAATGAGTTACCGTTTTAAAAACAGGAACGAACACGATCATCAAGAGACCAACAACTAACATCATAGTTCCGTTAGCACTTACTTTTTCCTCGTTTCCTGCATTTTCAATTTCTCCTTTGAACACTTTTAAACGAGAAGCAATAAATGTTGGTATCACCATGCAAACCAATGATGGCAATAACAAGTTAATTACCAATTGCATTGCTGTTACTTTATCCCCCATCCAAAGCATTGTTGTTGTAACATCACCAATTGGAGACCATGCACCTCCAGCATTTGCGGCAATGATAATCATACCAGCATACCACATTCTAAGGTTCTTATCAGAAATAATTTTCCTTAAAATCGTGATCAATACGATTGTTGCAGTTAAGTTATCAATTATTGCAGAAAGGATAAACCCAAGTCCACAAACAATCCATAAAATAGAAGACTTCTTGTTTGTTTTAATGATTCTTTTAATTGTTTGAAATCCGTTGAAGTGATCAATGATTTCAACGATCGTCATCGCTCCAATTAAAAATATTAATATTTCACAAGTCTTACCAAAGTGATGAAGAAGTGTCCCTTCTAGCAAATGGTGACGTTCTTCAGAGTCCATAAGGGAAAAGTCCATTGCACCATTCTCACCATTTAAAAGAGCACTGCCATGGCTGTCAAACCAAGTTGTAAAGTTGTCCAAGCCAAAAGCAATACCGGCCCAAGCTAGTGCCATCATAATTAAGGCTGGAACCAGTTTATCAATTTTAAGGGTATGCTCAATTGTAATTGCGATATATCCGAGAATAAAAACAGAGACAATAAAAATTTCCATGTTACTTGAGTTTTTTTAAAAAAATTTAGACAAGTTGTTTCAATGCGATTTCAAACGCAGCTTTGGCAATACCTGTTTTATTGGGGTTAATTTTATGTGTATCCTTTAGAGCTTTATAAATTGTCTCACTTGTGTCCAGAAAAATACCTTCATCTGTTAATTCTTTCAAATCATTACTCATCAAGTAGGCAAAAACTCTTGCCATTCCACAGTTAGAAATAAAATCTGGAATAATAGAAATACTGTTATCGGCTTTGTCAGCAATTTCACCGAAGAAAATTTCAGGATCTGCAAAAGGAACATTTGCCCCGGCGGAAATAACTTCTACACCAGCATTAATCATTCTCTTCAGATGATCTGCAGTAATCATTCTTGACCCCGCGCAAGGAATAAAGACATCCGCCTCAATATCCCAAATTTTAGAGTTTACTTCCTCGTATGAAAGCATATTCTCTGCGTTTAATTCGTTCCCGTTCTTATTTAAGAATAGTGAAGTAATTTCTTCGTAAGAAATTCCATCTGCATCAATCAAACCACCTACGCGGTCAATGATTCCAACAATTTTAGCTCCTTCTTGTGCAAGATAGAATGCAGCAGCAGATCCAACGTTACCCCATCCCTGAACAATAACCTTCTTACCTTGAAGAGAACCTCCCCAAATACTGTAGTAATGCTTGATTGATTCAGCCACACCATATCCAGTTATCATATCAGCAACGACATATTTTCTAGTTACGTCAGGAGAAAATGATGTGTCTTCGATAGCCTTTAAAACACCCTGTCTTAATTGACCGATTCTATTTATTTTTTGAGATTCTCTAGGTTGAAAATGACCATTAAAAACGCCTTCTTGTGGATGCCAAACACCACAATCCTCAGTGATTGGAATAACTTCGTGAATTTCATCAACATTTAAATCACCACCCGTTCCATAATAATGTTTCAATAATGGAGTAACAGCAGCATACCATCTTCTTAAAACGCCTTCTTTTCGAGGGTCTTTTGGGTCAAAGTTAATTCCAGATTTAGCACCACCAATTGCTGGTCCTGCTACTGTGAATTTAACCTCCATTGTTTTTGCAAGGGATTCTACTTCACGCTTATCTAATCCTATTCTCATTCGAGTCCCACCTCCGGCAGCGCCTCCTCTTAAAGAGTTAATAACTACCCATCCTTCTGCTTCTGTTTCTGAATCTTTCCATTCAAAAACAATTTCTGGACGTTTATTTTCAAACTTATCTAGTAAAGCTTTCATTTCTATTAATAATTTATAACGCCCAAAGTTAAAAAAAGAATATTTAGAATCTCTTTTATAGCACTGAATAATCAGTCAATTTATGAACAATTTATCCCTTCAAAACTTTAACTAGGCAATCACAACTAAATCTAATATGCAGCTTCTCGCCTTCAGTCATTGAATTCATTGTGAATTAAACGGATAAAGATGTAACAAGAATACTTTTTACACGTATGTATAAGCCATACGGGTATAGATTTTAGACGCGCCATTTTTTAGACGCGACTTCAACTACATTCTAGAAATTAATACAATTAATGGCAGGACAAAAGAAATTTGGTGCTTTTGCTGGAGTTTTCACTCCTTCTTTACTGACTATTCTCGGTGTAATCATGTACATGAGACTAGGTTGGGTTGTTGGTAATGCCGGCCTTATCGGTGCCATCATGATCATTATTTTGGCCCATCTAATTGCAGTATCAACTGGCTTAAGTGTTTCATCCATTGCTACCGATA
>CAJQQA010000063.1 GCA_905480355.1 uncultured Flavobacteriales bacterium
TTCTACATTTACAGTATGAGCTATAAAGAACAATTAACAAAAGAACTGACACCCAATGATGGTGTGTCGTATTATTTAGACGGAACAATTCAAGGAATGATTAAAGTAAGAATGTATGTCTACCTCACAAGAAGATACGACAAACAACCCGAGAACCTAGAAATTGTTGTTGCAGAATTAATGCACATCTTTAAAGAGACCTTGGAGCTTACTCAAGAATTAGTACACGGCTTTTTTAGAAGCAAAATAGCTAGCTAATTAAAATTTAGCAATTTACAGAGATTTAATGAACTCGAATTTTGAGTTCAATAATCAGTAATGTTAAAGGAATAACTTTTTTTAAGCAGTCTCAAGATCTCTCTTTGACTTTCTATACAAGTAAGAATTAAAGATATTTCTTTTCGCAAATCTAAATTGCTTATCTGAATTGATCAGCTTTTGAAAAACATTTTTTGTTACACCGAAGTACTCATAAGTTGTTCCATCCACAAATTCAACTTCTAAAACTTGACCTTTGTGCTTGAAATCAGCAATGCCAGATTCAGAAATAGTCTTTGTATATTCTTCAAGATGCAATGCTTTCGTTTCAGGAGCGATACTCACTAAGAAATGATACCCGTCAATTATTTGAAGACTCATTTCTTCCGCTTCTTTGGCTTTGTCATCACCATCTTGAAATTTATCAGGATGCCATTCTTTCACCAAATTTCGGTACGTCTTCTTCAGTTCTCTAAGATCTGTCGTCGGTTCAACCGAAAATAACTTCTTGTATGCGTTTACTCTTTTCATGTAATATTCTTCAAATGTGGCGCAAAGATACACTCTATTTATACAACAACCATCAAATGTGCATTAATTTAAGTGCGGAAGGTATTTATTGAATTCAAATGAAACGAATTCTCTTTTGTAACATTTGATACAATCCAATTCAAAACTCTTATATATCTTTGTGGTAACATAACACTAAAACATTAAGCATGAAAGATTATACAATCGTTGACGTAAGAACTCCAGGCGAGTTTCAAGGAGGAAATGTCGAGGGCTCTATTAATATTCCTTTACAAGACGTAGTTGAAAAGGAAGCAGAAATTATGGCAATGAAAGAGCCAGTTATTTTTTGTTGTGCAACGGGAAACAGAAGTGGACAGGCAGCACAGTATTTTAAATCAAAAGGTTTAGACTGCGATAACGGTGGCGGTTGGCTAGAAGTAAATGCTAAACAGTAGAATACTTAAGAAAATAATTTTGATTAGATTACAGAAAAGCGTCCGATTTATCGGGAGCTTTTTTTATTCTCATAGCTTGTACACTGAGCCTGTCGAAGTGCACAACTCAAATCGTCTTGTTCTAATTCAGTCGAATTTTTTGTCCAATCTGAAGAACAGAAGCACGATTCATACCGTTTAAGGCACATAAAGCACTAATAGTCGTTCCTGATTTAGCCGCAATCTTAGATAAGGTATCACCTGATTGTATAGAGTAAACTGTTCCTTTTGCTAAGAATTCTGCAGAAAGTGTAGGAGCCGTAATCTGATGACGATCTTTCTTAAGGTACAATTCACCAATCATTACTGATTCATTTTTTAAACAATACGATTCAACATCAAAGATTATTTCTGGGTTAATTGGCTTGTCATGGTAACGTACTTCATAATGAAGGTGTGGAGAATATGATCTTCCAGTACTACCACTCAATCCAATTAAATCTCCTGCCTTAACCACTTGATTTATCTTTACTTCTAATTTTGATAAATGTGCATAATAGGTTTCCAATCCATTGTCATGGCGAATTACAATTAAGCGTCCAAAGCCACCTCCGTTGTAAGTTGCATAACGAACCTTGCCATCAAACGTAGCGAATATTTCACTCCCGCTTCTCAACGGAATATCAATTCCTTTGTGAAATGAATTTCTTCTTCTACCATAATGTGATGATGTTGGGGATTCAGCAGGAAAAGCATATCCGTGAAGAGAATCCGTAAAGTTTACTGTGTCAAGAACAGCGTAGCTTTTATCTGCATAAGGAAAACTTGTATTCACCTTCCAATCCTTTGTGAAAATTTCTGAAGTATCGTAAAAGGTCGGGGCAACTTCCTTCTTAGTTTTAGTTGTATCAATTGGATCCCATAAAGTAATCGAGTGAGCTTCGTTAAACGAACTCATGATAAAAAGGAAAGAGATACAACTTAAAATAGATAAACGCATGATTCAATGTTTTAAATTTAAAGAGACAAAATTAGATGAATTATGCAGCAAAACACTGTAAAGACTTGTAAAAACTGTTAAAAGACCAGTGAAATAGCTGAATTCATTAAGAGAAAGAGAGTTTTTTAATGTAAAATATCAACAATAAATTTATAAATGTAAAAGTGAAAATTAGTCACTGTCTTGTCTTTAACAACTCCCTCTTTTCCAAATCGATAATAATTTCTTATTTCGACAAGCTCAGTAAGCTCAGTTCAATACAGTAAAAAAAATAGTACCTTGTTCCATCAAAAATAAGGTGTCATGATTGCAGTGGATAAAGCATTCGAAATTCTTAAAGAGAATAAAATTTTAGGACCAGTCGTTCAAATCGAAGTTGACGAAGCACTCGGTTTTGTTTTGGCAGAAGAAGTCTTTTCACCGATAGATATGCCACCTTTCGATCAATCTGCAATGGACGGTTATGCCCTTGGCGATGCATTCTCAGATTCATATACAGTTATTGGTGAAGTCACAGCAGGAGAGTCGGCTGAAGATTGTGTTTTAAAATCAGGAGAGGCTGTGCGTATTTTTACGGGAGCCATGGTGCCAGTTTCAGCAGTTTCAGTTATTAAGCAAGAATCGATTTCCAGAATAGAGAATACAATTACGATTACAGATAAAAATAATGAAGGGGAGAATATCAGAAGAAGGGGAGAACAGATAAAAGAAAATCAAGTAGCACTAGAAAAGGGAACTCAAGTAAATGCGGGAACAATTGGCTTTTTGATTGGACTAGGTGTAACTTCTATCGCAGTTTATTCAAAGCCAAAAATTCAAGTTATCATTACCGGCAATGAACTGGTAGCGAAAGGAGAACAGTTGACGATGGGTAAAATCTTCGAATCTAATTCTTACACCTTAATTGCAGCTTTAAAAGAAGTTGGAATCGGGGTAGAAGTGCAAACGGTAAAAGATGATTATGAATCAACGGTAAGGTGTATCGAAAATGCCTTAGCACAGAATGATTTGGTATTGATGACCGGTGGTATTTCTGTTGGTGACTATGATTTTGTAGGCAAAGCGTTTAATGCTTTAGAAGTAGAGCAGTTGTTTTATAAGATCAAGCAAAAACCAGGTAAGCCGATTTATTTCGGGAGAAAGAATGAGAAATTCGTTTTTGGATTGCCAGGCAATCCTGCAGCAACGCTATCTTGTTTTTACCTGTATGTTTTACCGTGGATCAATCAATTCCTAGGAAAGGCAAACAGTTCTCTCGTGAAAAGAAACTTTCGTTTATTATCGAGCTACACAAAGACCCCAAAGATGACACATTTTTTAAAAGCGCATTATGATGGGGAAGAGGTAACAATTCTTGGGCAACAAAGTTCGGCAATGCTAAGTGCTTTCTCAAGTGCCAATTGTCTGTTGTTCATGGAGGAAGGAAAATCAGAATTTAGCGCAGGTGATTCAGTAGAAGGCTATATCTTACCTTAAATAATGGAAATTACATTTTACATACTCGCCGGTGGAAAAAGCTCAAGAATGGGAGAAGACAAAGGTCTACTCTTGGTCAATGACCTTCCAATGATTCAACATGTAATCAACGCGATTGTACCTTTGAATTGCGAAATTATTATTCTATCGAACTCTGATGAGTACGAGCAATTCAATTATCCTGTAATTAAAGATGCTGTAGCCTCAAAAGGACCTGCTGGAGGAATTTATACAGCCTTGAATCACAGTCAAACAGAACAGAACTTCATTGTCAGCTGTGACGTTCCCAATATAACAACAGAGCTTATTCAGTTGATTATTGATGCACACGAGAATGTAGAAGTAACAGTTCCTTCTTTTGATGGGCGTTTACATCCTATCATTGGCGTTTACAATAAAAGTGTTCTGCCGTTATTCACGAAAGCAATCGAAGAGAATAAGTTGAAAATCATGCACATTCTGGAGCAATCGAAATTCAAAGAATTAAAGTTAAAGAGTGATGCTGGTTGGGTTACAAAATTGTATTTTAGCAATGTGAATACAATGGAAGATTTAAAAGGATTAGAGGAATGAAGATAGAGGTGGAGTATTACGGAATGATTGCGGAGCGATTGAATCTTAAATCAGAATCATTGGAATTCGTTTCAGAGGAAAATATTAGAAGCTTTTTCGAGAATAAATACCCAACATTGAAAAATTTGAGTTACAAAATCGCTGTGAATAATGAATTGACAGAAACGGTTGACACAAGCTTAGAAAGTATAAAAATAGCCTTGTTGCCACCGTTTGCAGGAGGTTAAAAAGAAAAGAATGAAAAATTGTTTTAGAGAAGGGGCAATAACTCCAGATTTTATTGCGAATTCAATTTCGCACCATCAAGTAAAAACAACTATTGGCGCACATCAAATATTTTTAGGCCAAGTTAGAGCTGATGTTATTGAAGATAAAGAAGTGGTAGCTATTGACTATTCTGCACATGAAGAAATGGCCAATAAAATCTTTCATGACATTCGTGAAATGACTTTTTCTAAATTCGATCTAACATGCATGCACATATATCATAGCAAAGGCATCGTTAAAACAGGCGAAATCTGCTTGTTCGTATTCGTCTCTTCGAAACACCGCAAAATGGTAATGGAAGCAATCGATTACGTCGTTGAAGAAATTAAAGCAAATGCTCCCGTTTTTGGGAAAGAACTTTTTGAAGACGATTCATTCGTTTGGAAAGAAAATAAATAGAATGGTAGATATTACGCACAAGTCAACAACATTAAGAATTGCTTCAGCAGAGGCCACTGTTCTTGTCAGTAAACAAGAAACCATTGATGCGATTGAAAATGACCTTGTACCAAAAGGAAATGTTTTTGAAATGGCAAAGACAGCAGGATTATTCGCTGTAAAAAAAACATCTGAGATTATTCCAGATTGTCATCCTTTACCTGTTGAATATACAGGTGTTTCTTATAAAATTGACGGACTTAAAATCGTTATTACGATTGACGTTAAAACGATATACCGCACAGGTGTTGAAGTCGAAGCTATGCATGGCGCAAGTGTAATTGCATTGACCATGTATGACATGTTGAAACCAATCGACAAAGGAATTGAAATACAAAATATACGCCTGATCATTAAGAAAGGTGGTAAGTCCGACTTTAAAGACAAATACAGAAAAGACTTAAAAGCTGCGGTTATCGTATGTTCAGATTCTATTTCTGCAGGTAAGAAAAAAGACAAGGCAGGAGAAGCAATCATTGAAAAGCTTAAATCGATGTCCGTTGAAATCAGTGATTATTCGATCATTCCAGATGAGGTAACCGATATCCAAGCTATGGTTAATAAGCATGTGGACGCTCACATTGATTTAATTATTTTCACTGGAGGTACAGGGCTTTCAAAGCGCGATGTTACGCCAGAAGCGATCCGACCTATGCTTGATAGAGAAATACCCGGTATCAGTGAAGCGTCAAGAAATTACGGTCAAGAAAGAACACCTTATTCGATGTTGTCCCGAAGTGTTGCTGGAGTAAAAGGAGAAAGCTTGATTTTGGCTTTGCCAGGTTCAACGAAAGGTGCTTCCGAATCAATGGATGCATTATTTCCTGGTCTACTGCATATTTTTCGAATTTTTAAAGGAGCAGAGCACGTATAATGGAAGCTGTCCCTCAAAATATCGTTGATAAATTTGGTCGTGTACACGATTACTTGCGAATCTCGTTAACAGAACGGTGTAATTTGCGCTGCTTCTATTGCATGCCAGAAGAAGGTGTAGCATTGAGAGAACGATCTGTTTTTATGACTGCTGAAGAGCTCGTTGCAATTGCGAAAACATTTGTATCGTTAGGCGTGAAGAAAATTCGATTAACAGGGGGAGAACCTTTGATTAAGAAGAACGCAGAAATTATCATTCGAGAGCTGGGTAAATTACCAATAGAATTAACGATTACTACGAATGCCGTTGTTGTAGATCGTTACATTGACGTCATGAAAGAGGCAGGCATTAAGTCGATCAACGTTAGTTTAGATTCATTGAAAGAAGAACGGTTTAACGATATCTCTAGGCGGAATTATTTTTCAAAAATTGTTTCAAATATTGAGTTGTTGCTAAAGAATGATTTCATCGTTAAAGTGAACGCTGTAATTATTCGTGATGTCAACGACAGTGAGTTAGTAGATTTTGTTCAGTGGTCAAAAGACAAGCCCGTTCATGTTCGATTTATTGAGTTCATGCCATTCGACGGTAACAACTGGGATTGGGACAAGAAAGTTTCTTACAAGGAAATGCTCGAAGACATTTACAACCATTTTGGAGAAGGTGAGATTCAGAAAATTGAACCGAAGCCAAACGATACTGCACGAAATTTCAGAATCAAAGGAGCACCAGGAACGTTTGGAATAATCAGTACAGTGACTAATCCATTTTGTGATACATGCAATAGAATTCGTTTGACTGCGGATGGGAAGATTAAAAATTGTTTATTCTCAGAAGATGAGACTGATTTATTAACTGCCTACAGAAAGAACCAACCGATAACTCCAAAAATTCTTGATGCAATCAATGCGAAACACAAAGAACTTGGAGGACACGAAAAATTCACAAATGAATCTGTTGTGCTTTTGAAAAACCGCTCGATGATTACGATTGGGGGGTAGATTAAGTTGATTTATTTTAGAAATGGTTTACCTAAATTTTAGCAACAACTTCTTCAATTGCTTTCATCAATCCTTCTGGATTCTTACCACCTGCAGTTGCAAAGAATGCTTGTCCACCACCACCGCCTTGGATGTGTTTAGAAACTTCACGAATAATGTTTCCTGCATGGATATCTTTATCCTTAACCAAATCATCAGAAGCGATAATACTCAGTGAGCATTTGTCATTTTCCTTACCACCAATTACTCCAAAGAATGAAGGGTATTCTCCCTTCAATTGAAACAAGATGTCTTTAATCGATCCTCCGTCCAATTCAATGATTTCAGAAAGTATATGCACACCATTTTTTTCAACAATAGAAGCCTTTAATTCTTTCTTAAGGTTCTTCGCTTTTTCTTTCTGAAACCGTTCAATTTCTTTCGTCAACAATGAATTTTTCACCATTAAATCATTGACCGCCTTCAATACGTCTTTTGGATTCTTAAGTGTTAATGCAATCTGATCTAAAGTCGTTGCCTTGTTTGTGAAGTATGCTTCAGCTTTGTTAGCTGTAATTGCTTCAATTCTTCTTATTCCTGCTGCAACCGATGTTTCTTGTGTAATGATAAATAGTCCAATTTTCCCTGTGGATTGAACATGTGTTCCTCCACAAAGTTCTACAGAATCACCAAATTTAATTACACGAACGGTATCACCGTATTTCTCTCCAAACAATGCCATTGCACCCATTTCTTTTGCAACTTCCATGGGAGTGTCTCGCTTTTCAATCAATGGTGTGTTTGAGCGAATTTCACGAGAGACCAAATTCTGAATCTCTTCCAATTCTTCATCCGTTATTTTACTAAAATGAGAAAAATCAAACCGTAAATGATCTGCATTCACTAAAGATCCTTTTTGCTCAACGTGTGTACCTAATACTGTACGAAGTGCATGATGCAATAAGTGAGTAGCAGAATGATTGTTATCTGAAGAAGAGCGTTTTACAGCATTGACAACAGCGTGAAAGGTTGCGTCAATGTCAGCAGGCATCTCTTTCATTAAATGAATGATGAGATTGTTCTCCTTTTTCGTGTCAAAAACGCTGTATTTTTCTCCTTTCGATTCAATGTAACCAGTATCTCCAACTTGTCCACCACCTTCTGGGTAGAAAGGTGTCAAGTTAAATACAACTTGATAAAATTCTTTTTTCTTCTGAATGACCTTTCTATAACGAACAATCTTAACAGTCGCTGTTAAATTATCATACCCAACAAACTCTTCAACGTTGTCTTCGATCAACTGAATCCAATCATCAGTTTCAATAGCAGTTGCTGCACGCGATCGATCTTTTTGTTGTTTCATACAAGCGTTAAACTCTTCCAAGTTGACCGCATAGCCTTTCTCACGTGACATTAATTCTGTCAAATCATAAGGGAATCCATATGTGTCAAGTAATTCGAATGCCAACTGACCAGAAACTATTTTATTCTTTGTGTCAATTAAATCATTGTCTGAGTTCAAGTATTTGTCAAAACGATTTATTCCGTTTCCTAAAGTTTTGAAGAATGACACTTCTTCTTCATGAATTACTTTATGGATTAATTCTTTTTGATTTTCTAATTCAATAAACGGATTGCTCATAATAGCAACAAGTTCAGTTGAAAGGTCGGCTAAAAATGGCTCTTTCAAATCCAATGTTTGATAACCGTATCGAACTGCACGTCTCAATATTCTTCGGATAACGTATCCAGCTCCAGTATTAGATGGTAATTGGCCATCAGCAATTGAAAAAGCAATAGCACGAATGTGATCAGCTATTACGCGTAATGCAATGTCTGTTTCTTCTTTCTTACCGTATTCTAATCCAGTTGCCTTTTCTAAATGAGCAATTAGTTTTTGAAATAAATCAGAATCATAGTTGGATTTTTTTCCTTGTAAAGCCATTGCTAATCGCTCTAATCCCATTCCAGTATCAACATGCGTTTCAGGAAGAGGTTCTAGTGATCTGTTCGCTTTACGATTGTATTGCATGAATACATTATTCCAGATCTCAATTACATGAGGATGATCTTTATTGACCAATGATTTACCGTTAATCTTTGCTTTGTCTTCGTCAGAGCGCAAGTCAATGTGAATCTCAGTACATGGCCCACACGGTCCTGTTTCACCCATTTCCCAGAAGTTATCCTCCTTTGATGCAAGAATAATGCGATCAGCTGAAATGTATTTTTTCCAAATATCGATACTTTCTTGATCTACAGGGACTCCATCGGCTTTATCTCCTTCAAAAACGGTTACATACAATTGATCAGCTGGAATTTTATAGACTTCAGTCAATAATTCCCATGCCCATTCTATCGCTTCTTCTTTAAAGTAATCACCGAAAGACCAGTTGCCAAGCATCTCGAACATTGTATGGTGATAAGTGTCAACTCCAACTTCATCCAAATCATTGTGCTTGCCAGAAACACGAAGACATTTTTGAGAGTTCACCAGTCGACGATCTTTAGGAACGGTGTTTCCTAAGAAGTAATCTTTGAATTGATTCATCCCAGCATTGATAAACATCAAAGTTGGATCATCTTTTACAACCATTGGTGCGCTGGACACTATCTTATGTCCTTTTGATTCAAAAAAATCGAAATATGCTTGTCTAATTTCAGAAAGTGTCATTCTGTGTGTCTTTTATTTTATTCTAACTTTATAATGTAGGCTACCGAGCGGAGTCGAGGGACTACTTCCGGTAAATCGTTTGTGTTGGGTAAGCGAAATCAAGTCCTTCATTATTGAATTTCTTGAGTATTGCCATGTTGATTTCAGTTTGTGTAGCGAATATGTCAGATTCACTTTTGATGTAATAAATGAACATAATACCCATTGCAAAATCACCCCAAGAATTAAATGTGACTAATATATCTTCTTCAAGATTTTTATTTTCCTTCGCAATTTCTTCCAAAAACTCAATGGCTTTCTCCATCTTATCAGGTGAAGTTTCATACGTCAAGCCAAGATTGATTTTAACTTTCCGTGTAGGTTCCATTGTAACGTTCTCAACGGCATTGTCCGAAAACTGCCCGTTAGGTATTGTTACTAACCTTCCTTCAAGCGTTCTTAAACGTGTGCTTCTGATTCCAATTTCTTCTACTTCTCCATCCCAACCGTTGACTTTAATGCGGTCTTTCATTCTAAAAGGCTTATCGATAAAAACCATAACTCCTCCGAAAATGTTTTTAATAGTATCTTGAGCAGCAAGTGCCAAGGCAATACCACCTATTCCAAGTCCAGCTATTAGTGCAGCGACATCGAACCCAGCATTGTTCATACCAACGATAATTCCTAAAATCCAAATTCCTCCCTTAATTGTCTTACGAATAACTGGGAGTAATTGATCGTCCAAATCACTGTCTGATTTTTCAACAATTGGGACAATATATTCCTGGATAATAGAGTCTATAACGCGTACAAATAACCAAGTGATATTGAGCGCTAGGATAATAATGAATAAATGATCGAAAAAGGCATCTGCTCTTTCCCCAAAATGTAATCGATGAATTCCCCAATAGAATCCAATCATAACTAATCCATAAACGATAGGCTCTTCTAACTGATCAACAAGAATATCATCTAAGCTGGTTTTTGTTTTACTTGTGATTTTCTTTGAGAATTTACCAATAGCCCAATACAAAATCTTAGCGGTGATAATTGAAGCGATGAGTATTCCAAAAGAAATAGCCCAATCCTGAATGGTATTGCCGTAGAAATGTTGATTAAGAAAGTCTTCCATAGTTCAATATTTAAATTTTTGCCAAGATAAGTTTATCATTTGGCTTAGAACATCGTTTTTGTGATTATTTGTTAATAATACCGTGCTAAACAGATCGAAATAGAACGACTTAAAATGTTTGACTATCTTTACACTATGCCTAAACAGCAATACAAATATAATCCTGATAGTTTGTCTTATGAAGCCTTAGAAGTTTCATTGGGTAAAAAAATTCTCAAATTGATTTTGTGGATTGCTCCGAGTATTCTTTTTGGATTGGTTATGGCAATTATTTTCACCCAAAAAATTGACTCTCCCAAAGAAATACAATATGCAATCGAATTGAAGTCGAATGCAAAAGAGTTGAAAAAAATACAGCAGGACGTCAAACTTGCAAACGAAGTGCTTGATATTATACAAGGAAGAGATGAGGAAATTTATCGTGCAGCATTGTACGCAGATGAATTCCCTAAAGAATTACGCCAAATGGGTACTGGTGGTAGTGATAAGTACGATTACTTAAATGGAATGACTAATTCTGACTTGTTGATTTCTACCGCTTCGCAAATTGATAAATTGGAGAAAAGATTACATGCACAGAGTTTGTCCTTTAAGGAACTATTAGATCTAGCGAAAGAGAAAGAGAATATATTAGCGTGTATCCCAGCTATTCAACCTGTTAGGAATACTGATTTAAATAGAAGAATTGGTGGATTTGGGTGGAGAATAGATCCAATATATAAAACAAGAAAAAGACATGCTGGGATTGATTTCACGGCTAATAAAGGTACTGAGGTCTATGCAACGGGTGACGGAGTAGTAGTTGCCTTAGAACGAAAAAAATGGGGGTACGGCTTAAGCATTATAATCGATCACGGTTATGGATATCAAACACGATATGCACATTTGAGTAAGTTCAAAGTGAAAATAGGTCAGAAAATAAAGCGTGGTGAACTGATAGGCCTTATTGGTTCTACAGGAAAATCGACTGGTCCACATTTACATTATGAAGTTGCTGTAAATGGTGTGAAAGTAAACCCAATTGGCTATTTTCATTCTGATCTCACTCCGGAGCAATACGAGAAAATGCTCGAAATGAGTAAAAATTCTCATCAGGCAATGGATTAATTTTCCTTTTTCTGCCATTTTGACGGTCAAATCGCCACCTTGGAAGCCATTATTTAACTCAAATATGACAATTTTGTCAGTTTTTCATCATAAAATTCCAATGGCATAAAGATTGACTTTAAGTTACATGTAATTAAAGAAAAACAGAATTTTAATAAGTAGTTATGGGAAAAATAATAGGAATAGATTTAGGAACAACAAACTCATGTGTTTCGGTAATGGAAGGTAATGAGCCGGTTGTTATTGAAAATGCTGAAGGAAGAAGAACAACTCCTTCAATCGTTGCTTTTGTTGAAGGTGGAGAGCGAAAAATTGGTGACCCTGCAAAGAGACAAGCGATCACGAATCCGGCAAAAACAATATATTCAATCAAACGTTTCATGGGTTCATCTTTTGATGACATGAAAAAGGAAATTGGGCGTATACCTTACAAAGTAGTTAAGGGTGACAACAATACACCACGTGTATTGATTGATGACAGAAAATATACTCCTCAAGAGATTTCAGCAATGATTCTTCAAAAAATGAAGAAAACAGCTGAAGATTACCTTGGTCAAGAAGTGACTGACGCAGTTGTAACTGTTCCAGCATACTTTAATGATGCGCAAAGACAAGCAACGAAAGAAGCTGGTGAAATTGCAGGTTTGACAATCAAAAGAATGATTAATGAGCCAACTGCAGCAGCATTGGCTTACGGATTAGATAAGAAAGGAGTTGATCAGAAGATTGTAGTTTTTGATTTTGGAGGTGGAACACATGATGTTTCTATCTTGGAGTTAGGAGACGGTGTCTTTGAGGTTCTTTCAACTGATGGAGATACTCACTTAGGTGGAGATGATGTTGATCATGAAATCATTACATGGTTAGCTGAAGAATTTAAGAAAGATGAAGGTTTGGACCTGAGAAAAGATCCAATGGCACTACAACGGTTGAAAGAAGCTGCAGAGAAAGCGAAAATTGAACTTTCTTCATCTTCTTCTACAGAGATTAACTTGCCTTACATCATGCCAGTTGACGGTGTTCCTAAGCATTTAGTGAGAACTTTACAACGTGCAAAGTTCGAGCAATTAATTTCTGCTATCGTAGAAAAAACTATCGCACCTTGTAAATCTGCATTGAAGAATGCTGGATTAACAACGAAAGATATTGACGAAATTATATTAGTTGGTGGTTCGACAAGAATTCCAATTATTCAAGATGTAGTTAAAAACTTTTTCGGTAAAGAAGCTTCGAAAGGAGTTAATCCTGATGAAGTCGTTGCAATTGGAGCAGCAATTCAAGGTGGAGTATTAACTGGAGAAGTGAAAGATGTTCTTTTATTAGATGTAACACCATTATCTCTTGGAATCGAAACGATGGGTGGAGTAATGACGAAGTTGATTGACGCTAACACGACAATTCCAACAAAGAAGTCAGAGACTTTCTCAACGGCATCTGATAACCAGCCATCTGTTGATATTCACGTATTACAAGGTGAACGTTCAATGGCCACAGACAATAAAACTTTAGGTCGTTTTCAATTAGCAGACGTACCACCAGCACCAAGAGGGGTTCCTCAAATTGAAGTAACTTTCGATATTGATGCAAATGGACTTATTAATATTTCTGCAAAAGATAAAGGAACAGGTAAGGAGCAATCAATTAAAATTGAAGCATCTTCAGGTTTGTCTGATGCCGATATTGAAAAAATGAAAGCAGAAGCAGAAGCAAATGCTGACGCGGATAATAAGCTGAGAGAAGAAGTTGAGTTAGTAAATAAAGCTGATTCATTAATTTTCCAAACTGAACGTCAATTAAAAGAATACGGAGATAAGCTTCCTGAAGATAAGAAAGCTCCAATCGAAGATGCTCTTGCTGAATTGAAAAAAGAATACGAAGCTAAGAACATGGATAACTTAGAGCCAGCAATGGAGAAGTTAAATGAAGTATTCTCAGCAGCATCAGAAGAAATGTACAAAGCAGGTAATGCTGAAGGTGGAGACGCAGGTGCAGCCGGAGCAGAGAGCGGAGAGGATGAAGTAACTGATGTTGACTTCGAAGAAGTAAAAGAGGAAGTAGAGGAAAAAGAAGAAAAGTAAACTGTAGTTTATTTGACATCTTAAGTCTTCGGGATTATACATAAGAAAGGGATGAGTTAACTCATCCCTTTTTTTATGACTAATTTTTGAGTTTAAAAATAACGGGCAATGCTAAATTGTATTCCTCTAATTTTCCCTGGATGGAGGCTAATGTGAAGGTAAACGGATAGTTTTAACATTCTTATTGTAAGAATATTGAATTGAATGCGTTAAATTAGCTTTTATGAAAACTGCATCTATTTTACTCTTTATGTTCATAGGTTTCTCTTCCTTGTCTCAAAACGAAGATGTGATCAGTCATTTTTCAGCTACAGAGTTTAATGGAAAGGTTCTTTTAACATTTGCTATAACACAAGGTAATACATGTAATGGTGTTGTGATTTTGCATTCTACTGATTCTGTTAATTTTACTCAGGTTGAAAGTATAGAAGGAATTTGTGGTAGCTCGCAAGCTCAAATCGAGTATGACTTTACGCATCTCGATCCCGAAAAGAATGTAGTCAATTATTATAGATTAAGTCTTGGTGGAATTGGGTTTTCATGGATTGTAAGCGCTGAAGTAATTGATCTCGGTGTCAATAAAGTGTTGCTTCGCCCAAATCCTATTGCAGAAGGCTCTGAATTGTTTTTTGACAATGAAACTAATTCTTTAATTAATTTGAGGATCTATTCAAGTGCTGGAATATTAATTAAGTCAGAACAAACGACATCTGAGTTGTTTATTTTAAATGGGTCTGAATTTGAATCGGGAATGTATTTTTATACAATTAACCCAGAAGGAATTAACCCAGAAGTAAAAGGGCGGTTTATTGTTCCCTAAGCTAGACCAAGGAGAATTTAAATTAAATTTTGACGACAAAATAAATGAATATCAATTGACAGTTACAAATGTATTTGGTCAAGTTGTATTATCGGAATACAGAAAGGATAAAAGTTCTTCTATAATTATCGATAGCCCAGCTGGAGTATATATGTCACTGTTGAAATTTCGGATGGTGTGAAGATTAGTCAACGAGTAGTTAAGTTTTAGTGTACCGATAAATAAAAAAACCTCCAATCCGAAAGGAAAGGAGGTTTTTGACTATAAAGAGATGTTAATTTACTTTTTGACTGCTTCACAAACAGTTTTGAATGTCTCCGGGTGATTCATTGCTAAATCAGCAAGAACCTTACGGTTTAATTCCATTTCACTTTTGTTCATCAGTCCCATAAATTGAGAATAATTCATTCCGTGTTCACGCGCTCCAGCGTTAATACGTAGAATCCACAATGAGCGGAAATTTCTTTTCTTTTGCTTTCTTCCTGTATATGCATAAAGCATACCTTTTTCAACTGCATTTTTTGCAACAGTCCAAACATTTTTTCTTCTTCCAAAGTAACCTTTGGCGTGCTTCATTACCGCCTTACGACGTGCTTTCGAAGCAACATGATTTACCGATCTTGGCATAATTTTTAAGTTTTTAATAAAGAGCACATCACTATTTCAGATGGTTTAGTCACTCGTTACTGGGTTATTTAAATAAACCTGTATGAATCCGAAACATTTCGGATTATTTCATACATAATTGTTGTTTGATATTTGCTTCATCAGCCTTGTGAACTAATCCTGCATGCGTCAAATTACGCTTTTGCTTTTTTGTCTTCTTTGTTAAGATGTGACTTTTAAAAGCATGTTTTCTTTTGATTTTACCGCTTCCAGTTATCTTGAATCTCTTCTTAGCACTGGATTTAGTTTTCATTTTTGGCATCTCTCTTCGTTTTTAATTTACCTCTTTATAGCTTCTTTAAAGTGATGTGTACAAAAGTGCTAATTTATGAATGTATACACTCATTGTTTATCACTTTTAGTTCAACACTTCTTTATTTTTTCTTTTTAGAGTTGATCATCATAATCATTCTCTTTCCTTCTAATTTAGGCATTTGCTCAATGATTCCGTATTCTTCAAGTTCCTGCGCTAATCTCAATAATAATATCTCTCCTCTATCTTTAAAAACAATTGTACGTCCTCTAAAGAATACAAATGCTTTTACTTTATTCCCTTCGTCTAAAAATTTCTTTGCGTGAGCAAGTTTAAATTCGAAATCATGGTCATCAGTATTTGGGCCGAATCTAATTTCTTTCAAAACAACCTTACTTTGTTTCGCATTCATTTCCTTCTGTTTCTTCTTCTGGTTGTACAAGAATTTCTTGTAATCCAAAATTTTACAAACAGGCGGGTCAGCTTTAGGTGAAATCTCCACTAAATCAAGATCTTCAGTATCCGCTAATTTAATTGCGTCAGAAGTCGTCATTACTGTTGGCTCCTGTCCTTCGCGCACTAGTCTAATTTGACGTGCGATAATCTTGTCGTTAATTTTGTGTAAAGCTGTTACTTCTCTTTTTACAAATCTTCTATTATTTGGTCTTCTCATTCAATTAATTAATCATTTGATGCTAACTCCGTCTTAATCTTACTGTTAATCAATTCAGCAAACTTCTCAACGCTCATCGATCCTAGATCTCCTTCACCTCTTTGTCGAACAGAAACTTCACCATTTGTTGCTTCTTTTTCTCCAATTATAAGCATGAAAGGAATTTTACCTAACTCCGATTCGCGTATCTTTTTACCGATTTTTTCATTTCGATCGTCAACGAATCCGCGAATATCGTAATTATTTAGCAATTCCAAAAGGTTTTCTGCGTATTCATTGTAATTCTCACTGATTGGTAAGATAGAAATTTGATCTGTTGCAAGCCATAATGGAAAATCTCCTGCACAATGTTCGAGTAATACAGCCACAAAACGCTCCATTGAACCAAATGGTGCACGGTGAATCATTACGGGTCTATGTTTCTGATTATCAGAGCCTGTGTATTCAAGTTCAAATCTTTCTGGCAGGTTGTAATCGACTTGAATTGTTCCTAATTGCCATTCTCTTCCTAAGGCATCCTCAACCATAAAATCTAATTTTGGACCATAGAAAGCAGCTTCACCGTATTCAATAAAAGTATTCAGTCCTTTTTCAGCTGAAGCTTCTATGATAGCATTTTCTGCTTTCTCCCAGTTTTCATCGCTACCGATGTACTTGTCTTTATTGTCTTTATCACGAAGCGATATTTGCGCTTTGAAATTGACAAAACTTAGTGTTTTAAATATATAGAGAACTAAATCAATTACTTTTTTAAATTCTTCCTTGACTTGATCTTGCATACAGAAAATATGCGCATCATCCTGAGTAAAGCCACGAACTCTTGTTAATCCATGTAATTCGCCAGATTGCTCATAACGATAAACAGTACCAAACTCAGCAAAACGAATCGGCAAATCTTTGTATGATCTTGGACTTGAATTGTATATTTCACAGTGATGTGGACAATTCATTGGCTTTAACAAAAATTCTTCTGAGTCATCTGGTGTTCCAATTGGCTGAAAAGAATCTTTCCCATATTTTGCATAATGACCAGAACAAACATAGAGTTCTTTACTTCCGATATGAGGTGTAATAACTTGGTCGTATCCGCCTTTCTTTTGTGCTTTCTTTAAGAAATTTTCTAATCGTTCTCTAAGAGCAGCACCTTTGGGTAACCACAAAGGGAGACCTTGTCCAACTTTTTGTGAGAATGTGAATAATTCAAGTTCTCGTCCAAGCTTTCTATGATCTCTTGCTTTTGCAAGTTCAACTTTTTCAAGGTATTCTGTTAATTCTTTATTTTTAGGGAATGAAATTCCATAAATGCGTGTTAATTGCTTACGTGTCTCATCACCTCTCCAATATGCACCAGCAATTGATGTTAATTTAACTGCTTTTATTGGTCCTGTGTGCGGGATATGTGGTCCACGACAAAGATCTGTGAAGTTCCCTTGTGTGTAAAACGTAATCGTTCCATCTTCCAGTCCATCAAGCAACTCTAATTTATACTCGTCTCCTTTTTCTTTGAAGTATGCGATGGCATCACTTTTTGACATTTCTGTTCTGTCAAACGTGTTCTTTTGTTTTGCTAATTCTTTCATTTTCTGTTCTACTTTCTCTAAATCTGTTTCAGAGATTGTGTAGTCCATAAAATCAACATCATAATAGAACCCATTTTTTATTGGAGGTCCGATTGCTAATTTTATTCCAGGATAGAAAGATTCTAAAGCTTCAGCTAATAAGTGAGCAGAAGAATGCCACATTGTAGATTTACCTTCAGTGTCGTTCCAGGTAAGTAATTGCAAGGTAGAATCACCATCAAAAGGACGATTGGCATCAATAACCTCGTCGTTTACTTTTGCTGCAAGTACATTCCTAGCTAATCCCTCAGAAATCCCCATAGCCACATCCATAGCTGAAGTTCCTTCCTCCACTGCCTTTACAGAGCCATCTGGTAACGTTATGTTAATCATGTTCGCATAAAAATTAGAGCGTAAAGATAATGAATAGTGTTGAGAAATGCACTTATAAAGGACGAGTAAATTAGAAGCGTTTTTATTCTCGTATATTTGATAAGAAACCAACTTGTTACCGCCCAATTGAAATTCTATAAAATACCATTCGTATTAATTACACTATTACTTATTCTTGGCATTGAATTTAGAAATTCGATCGAAGTGAACGATTTATTAATTTTCACTTTATTAGTAGTTTCTTTTCTTATCAATTTCCTACTATTAAAGTTTGATCTCCTGAGAAAAATTCAATTGTTGTTCTATTCTGTATCGATAGTATTGATTGGTGTATTTTTTCTTTCAACTGCGCTAACCGAAAATAAAAATGAGGAGCTCGACACTAAATCATCAAGATTTGTAGAAATTATTGAAATTGGTTCGGTTGATAGAGTCTGGAGAAAAGCACTTGTCAAGTCGTTGGCATATGTTAGCGCTAATGATGTGACAATTTCTGAAGAACTTTTGTTACTTTATTTTCAAGCATCGACAATCAAGGTTGGTGATCAGCTGTTAATAAATTCTCGAATAGAAAAGATAGAGAATAAAGGTAATCCAGGAGAATTTGATGCTGTAAAGTATTGGGCAACAAAGAAGATCTATTCAATCGGTTTTGTTGGTGAATCGGATTATCGAATAATTGATCATGTGGAAGAATCATGGCTTATTATGAATTCTAATGCTCTTCGAAATAGTTTATCGTCAACGCTAAAAAGTAATTTAGATCAAGAACAGTTGGGAGTAGGACAAGCATTAATTCTTGGGAATAAAGAATTGTTATCAACAGAAATAAAAACCAGTTTTAGCAGGGCAGGAGCAATGCACGTTCTTGCTGTTTCTGGATTGCATGTTGGTATTGTTTTAGCATTTCTAATCTTTGTGTTGGAACGTTTCCCTCGTATATTTTCAAGGCGAGCAGCGATTTTAATATCAATTCTGTTTATCTGGATTTATGCAGGAATAACAGGCTTTTCACCATCTGTATTAAGGGCAACAATTATGTTTTCCATTATTGTTTTCGGTGATGTATTTGGCAAGCAATCTTCACTTTTCAACAGTTTAGGTTTTTCAGCTTTTTTGATGATTGTTTGGAACCCTTTGATTATTTACGATATTGGTTTTCAACTTTCTTATTTGGCCATGTTGGGTATATTCTTGTTCTATGCCCCAATTTCAAAATTGTTCTTTGTGCAGAATAAGCATCTTCGAAAAATATGGAACGGAACGGCAGTTGGAATTGCCGCTCAAATCACAACTGTGCCACTAACCCTGTACTATTTTCATCAGTTTCCAAATTATTTTGCCTTAACAAATATTGGGATGATGATTTTTGCAGGCCTAACAATGGTTCTTGGACTTTTATTATTTGCCTTAAATTGGCTGCCCTATATTGGAGCATTTGTAGGAATTATTTTAGGGATAAGCTTGTCGATTATGATTTGGTTTGTAAGTTGGGTCGAATCGCTGCCTGGCTCAGTGGCAAAAGGGTTTGTCATTTCAGAAGAAATGGTTTTAATCATCTATGGAAGTTTAATGATATTAATTCTATTTAGAAAAAACAGAAAAGTAATTGTTCCTTCAATATTGAGTTTGATATTACTTTTTTCCTTGATGCAATACAAACGTTATTCAAATTTGAAACAAAATGAATTGGTAGTATTTAATAGTAATGATCTTATCGTTTCTGTGAAAATAGGGAATAAGATTTTTTGTTTTCACGATGAAAAAGATATTTCGGCAAAAAGAACACATTATTTAATGTCAAATTATCAAAATGTTAAACCGGGAAAATTGACGATAACACGTTTAAAAAAAGGATCAACAACTATTGAAAACGGAGATTGTGAAATTGAATTAATTTACAATGAAGATCAACTGAATATATCGAATAATCAGTTTAATTACACAGTTCGAACAAGCTACAAAGCAATAAACGAGACTGTGGATACAATAATCGATTTACCGTTTCTACAGAAAAACCCTTCTCACATCCAGTTAAGTAAAGGAGCCTTTGTAGTTCCTTTAAATAATCGTTAATTTTGTAGTAATTATTAAGGATATGATTTTACCAGTGGTGGCTTACGGAGATCCCGTATTAAAGAAAGAAGGCAAGGAGATTACAAAAGATTTCCCCAAATTGAATGAACTGATTGACAACATGTTTGAAACCATGTATGAAGCTTCAGGTGTTGGATTAGCAGCTCCACAAATCGGAGAATCAATTCGTTTGTTTGTCATTGATGCGAGTCCATTTGCTGAGCCAGATGAAGAGGATGATGAGCCTGACCCTCGTGCTGAAGGATTAGATGGATTGAAAAAAGTATTTATTAATCCAATTATTGAAGAAGAATCTGGAGAAGAATGGGGTTTTAATGAAGGCTGTTTATCGATACCTAAAATTAGAGAAGAAGTTTTTCGGAAAGAGAAAATTACAATTTCATATTATGATGAAAATTGGGCTTTAAAAGAAGAAGTTTATGATGGTTATGCTGCAAGGATTATTCAGCATGAATACGATCATATTGATGGGGTTTTGTTCACTGACCATCTTTCTCCATTGAAAAAAAGATTACTTAAAAATAAACTTCAGAATATATCTAAAGGAGATATATCAATAGATTATAGAATGCGCTTTCCCATGAAAAAGAAAAAAAGGTAGTTATGTATAAACTGATAGTATTCTTCTTAGCTATTTTTATTTTTACGAATTGTGGTTCTCAAGAAATGGACGCATCAGAAGGGTTGAAATTAATCAACGCAAAAGAAAGTTCAATTCGTGATTTGAGTAAAAAATTAAAACCTGGAGAAATTGTACCCTTGAACGAAAGTGATGAGCTAATCGATTTATTACTTTCTTTCTATCGTACAAATCCGCAGGATCAGAACGCCCCTTTATGTTTGGATAAAGTACATATGATTTATTCATCAACAAAAAGGCATGAGAAATCCGCAATTTACGGAGATACATTGCTTCTTAAATATCCTGATTACATTAATCGTCTTTTGATATTAGAAAGTATGGCGAACGTCTATGATATGTATATCTTCCCTAGAGATACGTCTAAAGTACGTTACTACAATGAGTTATTATTAAAAGAAAATAAGGACATTTCTAAAGAAAAAAGAGAAGAAATTCAATTTAAATTGGATAATTTGGAATTGACAATTCAAGAGATCATCATGAAGGTTAATGAGTAATTCGTTAGTATATATAGGGATTTCCGATTATTCAAATTCGCTTTGTTGTTTAGAATCGAATAATAAAACCTGTTAACGTTCTGTTAAAAACTGAAAACTTCCGAATTCTAGCTTTATATTTGAATAACAATTCGAAACAATTTAAAATTTATAACATGAAAAAAGTATTATTTACATTAATGATGGCAGTTGTATCAATAGCTGTAACATCTTCAGTGAACGCTCAAGAAGTAGTTCAAACAAATGGAGCTACAGTTGAATTTGAAAAAGATGTTCATGATTATGGAACAATCGATTATGCCGCAGACGGATCTTGTATATTTAATTTTAAGAATACAGGAAACGCACCTTTAATTATTTCAAATGCAAAAGGATCTTGTGGATGTACTGTACCATCTTGGCCAAAGGAACCAATCGCTCCAGGAGCATCAGCTGCTATTACTGTGAAGTATGACACTAAGCGTCCAGGTGCTATTAATAAGTCAGTTACGATTACATCGAATGCAGTTAATTCTCCAACTAAAGTGATTAGAATTAAAGGACAAATTAATCCTAAGCCAACTTCAGGAGCACCAGTTAATAAGACAGGAGCACCGACTAAATAAATGAATGAAGTTATATTTTGCGATTATACTTATAGCATTGAACTCCGCCTTTGGCTTCGGCCAAACGGCGGATTTTAGTATAGATAAACCTGTACACAAATTCCCAAAAACTCAAGAAGGAGTCATTTTAGAACATTTTTATACCATCAAGAATACTGGATCTATTCCTTTGGTGTTTTTTGATTATAAAGTCACCTGTTCTTGTACTAAATTATATCTACCATCAGAACCGATACCACCTGGTGAAGTCTTTAAATTGAGATTAACTTTTGATACTGACGGAAAATACTTTTTTCAAGATCGTATCATTTACCTACAAGCAAACACTAAAAAGGGAACGCATAAGCTCAGAATGAAAGTGAATGTAATACCAAAGGAAGAAAATAATTAATCAGAAGAGTTTATCTATTCAATAATCTTACTATTCCGATCATTACCATAAGCTGCAAAACTTTTTCTTTTCGATTAGCAATTCAAAACCACATGCTTTTTCTTTAAAGTAAACTAATACTCCTTCTACTAGTTCATTCAAAATAAGCTGAGCACCATTACGATAGTAAATTTGACAACGCTACTGGAACTTGGACCCATGCAATTGGATTCGCAAAATTAGCAAAGGCCCAAAGAGGCTGTCATATTACAAAGAAATCACGCATATTTTGAATAGATTCAGGGTTTGTATGAACAAAGGATAATTAAGAATTAGAATAGGAGTCCTTTGGGTTAGAAAATCTATAGCTATTTATTGAATGATCACCTCTTGTCTACTTGAACTATAGGCTGAAAAATAGCCCAATGCATTATTGGTCCATTGATAGTCAGGATTCGAAGGTGCTGCACTACTAGGATCCGTTAATGATTGAAGTTCTAAGTAATACTGATACAAATTCTGATCTATAGTTCTCAGCTCAATTCCAACAGTATCTCCAATGTCAAAAATCTTAGCAAATAGAGGTCTAATTATTACATTTCCATTTGTTAGTTGATCATCGGCTAAAGTCAGATCATTCAATTTAGTCTTTGGCTTACCATTCTTACTAAGAATTGCCATGATATGGACAACGCTTTCTAAGGGGTCGTTGTAAGATAAAAAAGCCAAATAGCCTTCCTTAGAACCAAAAAATCCTTCCGTAAATTCATAATAAATAGGAAGCTGGGCAATTGGCGTATTCATAATTGACGTAGATGCATAAGTTGTTTCATCATGAACAACGGTAAGTGTGTATTCCGAGCCAAATGCTGGAACATAATTAGTCAATTCATAATTACCATCCGAGGCGAATGGGACTGAAGTAATATTTCCCAGGTGATCAGTTATTGAGACAATAGCGTTATTTAAGACTGGCTGAGGATCGTTACTGAAGTAATTGGCGGTTTGAGTTACAAGTACTCTAACCATACTATCTTCGGCAGTATAGTTAGCTTCGATGACCACTATTTTATTAGCTTCGTTGAGGTCCACATCGATAACTTTCGTGCAGGACATGAAACTTAATAATCCTATAATTAATGCTAAATATAGTTTCATCTTATTTAAGTTTAAAATTGTAAGTGATAGAAGGAATGATCTTGAATAGTGCTGTCTGAATTGCTTCTGTTTCACCAGTCTGCGAATTATCTTCGAACGATATTGTGTAAGCATTCTCTCTTGCATACAAATTATAGATAGAGAAATTTAAATTATGCTTGAAGCGCTTCGACTCTTTCATGTACCAAGTCAATCCAACATCCATTCGGTGATAATCTGGCATGCGATAACCGTTACGCTCTGTAAAATAGGGAATTGAAATCCCCCCAACATAATACTTACCAGATGGAAATGTAACAGCATCTCCGGTATAGTAAACGAATGTTGTAGCAAGCGATAGGCTCTTATTGATCTTATACATCACTACCACTGATAGATCGTGGATTCGATCTTGCCGTGCTGAAAACACCCTTCCCTCGTTGATGTCGTCAAATTGACGAAGCGATCGAGAAAGCGTATAGCTAATCCAGCCAGTGAGCTTTCCTTTTTTCTTCTGAAGCATTAACTCCAATCCGTAAGCAGTTCCATTTCCGTAAACTAGCTCTCCCTCGACTAGATTGTTTAATAGTAGATTAGCACCATTTCTGTAATCAATCTGATTATGGAGCTTTTTATAGTAGACTTCAGCAGAAATTTGATAGGTGTTTTTCTTTACATTTTGGTAATAACCAAGCGCGATCTGATCCGCAACTTGAGGCTTGATGTTATTTGAACTAGGCATCCAAACATCTGTTGGACTGCTAGTAGTTGAGTTAGAAAGTTGATGGATGTATTGGTAGTTTCTATCGTAAGCTAGTTTAATAGAATTCCGTTCTGAGATGACATAGCTCATTGATAAGCGAGGTTCAATTCCAAACTGATAGGAACTTGATTCCCATCGATCATGAGTCTCTTCAGTCAATTTGTCTCCGTTGTCATCATAAGTATATGACTTTCCGCCAATGAGATCAAAACCAGAGTAACGGACACCATACATGATGTTAAAACGAGCTCCAATTTTCTGATCATTTTGAATGTACGCACCAAACTCCATAGCATATCGACTATCGAGTACAATTTCATTAAACGAATCATTGTCACCAGTGAGAGCGCCAGGTTTAAATGTATGATGCATGCCTGAAACGCCAAATTTCATCGTATTGTTTTTATTCAAATAGTAGGTAAAATCCTGCTTCAAACTAAAATCTTCGATGGAGGATTTTATCCCGAAAGCATCTTCTCCTGATCCAATGGTAAATTGATAATCGAAATTACTATAGACAAACGAAGTATTTGAAAAGAGCTTGCTATTGATTATTCGATTATAGCGAAGTGTTCCAGTTGCATTTCCCCAATCAAACCCAAACTGATCACTAAATCCGAACTTGTCACGGCCGAAATAACCGGAAAGAAAAATTCGATCTTTGTCAGAGATTTTATAGTTGGCCTTAGCATTAAAATCATAGAAATAGAGTTTTGAGTTCCGCTGATTCTCATCTTTCGATAATTTCAAGAATATATCGAGATAGCTTCTTCTTCCAGATACTATGAAAGAACCTTTTTCCTTAACGATTGGACCTTCTATAGCAAGTCGTGATGAGATTAAACCGATTCCGCCAGATGCACCGAATTTTTTCAGGTTTCCATCTTTCATTTTGACATCCATCACCGATGATGCACGTCCACCGTATTCGGCAGGAATACCAGCTTTGTACAAAGAAACATCCTTAATCGCATCTGAATTAAAAACAGAGAAAAACCCTAGAAGATGAGAGGCGTTGTAAACAGGGGCTTCATCCAATAAAATTAAGTTTTGATCCGCTCCTCCACCTCGCACAAAAAAACCAGAATTGCCTTCTCCTGCTGTTTTCACTCCAGGTGTAAGTTGTAAAGTTTTCATGATGTCCTTTTCTCCAAAAAGTACAGGAATGGTTTCAATACTTTTCGGGTCAAACCGAGTAACATTCATTCCAGATGAGGTAATGTTATCATTTTCTTTTTCTGCATTTACATTCATTTCTTGAATTTGAAGAACATCTGCAGGCATTGTCAATTCTATATTTTTCGTAATATTTTCAATTAGATTAAACTTAATCTCTTGTGATAGAAAACCATTAGAGCGGTAAATTATAGTGTATTCTCCAGTGTCTAAAGTCAAAGAATAAAAACCATAGGAATTAGTCAAAGTCCCAACATTATCAAGCCCTTTGACTTTTATAACAGCTCCAAAGATATCTTCCCCGTTACTTGCATCTTTAATGGTTCCGCTTAAAGTAAATTTCTGTGCGTTTCCAGTAAAAGAAAGAAAAAGAAAAAGACTGAGAAATAATATTTTCATACATCTAAATTAGGCAATTAATAGAATCAGCGAAAAAAGATTCGGATAAGAGGATAGAAGAAATGACAGTTGGTTTAAAAGTAGAGTTTACACTTTATCCGCCGCAACATGATAAGTTGGATCCTCTAAAAGGTTTACGTCAATTAGTTTGTCCGCATTTTTCAAAAGAACTTGACAATCTGGACTTAAATGTCTGAGATGAACAGTTTTCCTAGCTTTTTGATAACGGTCAGTTAATCCATTTAAAGCTTCAATCGCAGACATGTCAACAATCTTACTTTCAGAGAAGTCAATAATCACATCATCCGGATCATTCTGCACGTCAAACTTTTCTATAAACACGGTAATTGAACCGAAGAACAATGGTCCGTATATTTCATAGTGTTTAGAGCCATTTTCGTCTATATATTTTCGTGCTCTAATTCGTTTCGCATTCTCCCATGCGTATGCCAATGCGGAAATGATGACACCTATTAGCACTGCGAGCGCTAGGTTGTGTAAGAAAACTGTAATTAGTGTTACAATGACCATAACGATAACATCCGTGAGAGGCATTTTTCCAAATACTTTGAGACTTGCCCATTCAAAGGTGCCTATCGCTACCATAAACATTACTCCAACAAGAGCAGCCATTGGTAATTGTTCGATTATAGGTGCTCCCCATATTATGAAAATAAGTAAACCTACGGAAGCAACTATTCCAGATAAGCGAGCTCTTGCACCAGATGAAATATTGATTAAGCTCTGTCCAATCATAGCGCATCCACCCATTCCAGAGAAGAATCCAGTAAAAACATTGGCAGTACCTTGAGCAATACATTCTCGATTACTTTGTCCTCTTGTTTGCGTGATTTCGTCAATTAAATTTAAGGTTAATAGTGATTCAATTAAGCCAACGCCAGCAACTATTAATGAATAAGGGAAAATAAAAATGAAATTCTCCCAAGTAAAAGAAATGGAAGGAATATTGAATGGAGGAAATCCACCTTGAAGGGTTTTAATATCTCCTGTAAGGGTATCAACGACTGTTTTTGTTTCAATATTGAAGTAAATTGTAATTGCTGACACAACAATAATAGCAACTAATGATGATGGAATAGCTTTTGAAATTTTAGGTAATCCCCAGATAATTATCATTGTTAATGTGATAAGTCCAAGCATCAACAACAATGTATTGCCAGAAATCCATTCTCCATCTATTTTAAATGATTCAAATTGCGCCATAAAAATAACGATTGCTAAACCGTTAACGAAGCCAAACATTACTGGATGCGGCACCAGTCGAATGAATTTCCCTAATTTTAATAGGCCAATTATTATTTGAATTAGACCAGCGAGAATAACAGTGGCAAAAATATATTCGGTTATCTGGTCAACAGAAATTCCTGGAATTGTTTCTCTAAGCACAGCAATCATTCCAACATAAATTACGGCGATAGCTCCTGTTGCGCCAGAGATCATTCCTGGTCGACCACCTAATATTGAAGTGATTAATCCAATTGAAAATGCTGCGTAGAGTCCTGTTAAAGGGGATAGTCCAGCGATTATTGCAAACGCAATTGCTTCAGGCACCAAAGCCAAGGCGACCGTTAATCCTGAAAGAACTTCATTTTTGTAATTGATTTTTTGCTTGAGGTCAAACAGGTTGAATATTTTTTTCATGCTCTAATTGAGTGTCATTTGAGGGGGCAAAAATACAATATTAATTGATCTTTAGCACTTATTCTTTATGGTAAGGAGGTAATGCTGTTGGCACCTTACTTGCTCTATCATGCAAGACGATACTGCCAGTTACGCCTACGTTTAACGAATTGTTACCAGGTAATCTAATCAGCAAATGGCATTTTTCTTTAACGAACTCAGGAAGGCCAGTGTCTTCAGCACCAAGTAAATAGATTGCTCTTTTGGGATGTTCGAAATCGTGCAACATTTCAGCACGGTCGTCTATTTCAATTCCAATTAATCGACAGTCATAAGGAATATTAGCTAGTAAATCATCGAAAGATTTGTAATTAAATAAAGGGATTCTAGACCACGTCCTTAATACATCAGATGATTGTTTTTTATAACGTCCTTCAACAGTGAAAATATAAGCAGCCCCCAAAATATAGGCAGACCTCCAAAGCGTTCCCATATTGTGAGACGTTTTCCCTCTAAATACTCCGATAGCGCAGTATCCTTTTTTATTGACCGTTTTCATGCTGCGAAGATAGAAAAATATTAGTGTGGCAATTTTTGTGACTTTGTATTTAACCTCAAAATTAAGTCATGGTTTTTTTAAGAGAAGTTATAAAAACTAATGTAACATTTAAATAGTAATCTAAGATTTACTTATATCTATTGAAATGTAATAAACTATTTTCCCAATTTAAACACGTTTTTTCTCCTTTCTACGTTGTACATTCGTAAGAATGTGTTTTTTGAGAAGGTTAATATTGCTATCAATACTGCTTTTGATTTCCAATTACGGAAAATCTCAAGAGTCCAACTTGCGCTCAAAAAACCTAAATAATACTTTAGACACTTTACAATTAGATACTTTAAGTATCTATCCTAATTCATTTAAAATCAAGTGTAACGGGGAATTACTTAGCAAAGATAGTTATGTCTTAGATTATGCATCTGCATCGCTAATAATGACTAATAAATGTGATGGGGAGTTAACTGTTCAATATAGAGTATTGCCTCTAAATCTATCTCAAATTTATTCAGTTCGGGATACATCAATTCTCTATTCAAAAGAAAAAGGATTCAGGGATCGCTTCTTAAGCTCAAATTCAACCATTAATTCAGATGTATTTGGAGGATCAAGTATTCGGAAAACGGGTAGTATTTCTCGCGGAATTTCTTTTGGAAATAATCAAGATTTAGGTGTGAACTCATCATTGAACCTTGAGCTTTCAGGGAATATAGCTCCGAATCTGAAATTATTGGCATCTGTTACTGATGATAATTTGCCCATTCAAGCAGAAGGAAACACTAATAAGTTACAGGAATTTGATCAAGTATTTATTCAAGTTTATAACGATCGCTTTAAAATGATTGCCGGTAATTTCTGGTTAAAAACACCAACCGGGTATTTTATGAAATACAATAAACGTGCACAGGGTTTAACAGTTGATTATCAATGGTCAAAAGATACGTCAAAAGTTTGGAGAACTCAAGTGAGTGGGGCATTGTCTAAAGGCAAGTTTCAACGTCAAATTATTCAAGGAACAGAAGGGAGCCAAGGACCCTACAGACTCGTTGGGAATGAAAATGAGCCGTTTATTATAGTATTGGCAGGTACGGAAAAAGTTTTTATAGATGGAAAGACATTGGAGCGTGGTCAAGAATTCGATTATGTGATTAATTATAATACCTCTGAAGTAATCTTTACCTCTAGGAATTTGATCACAAAAGATTCTAGAATTGTGATTGAATTTCAATATTCTGATCAGAATTACGCCCGTTCACTTTTTCAAACATCAACCAGCTACATATCAAAAAAAATGAAGTTTTGGTTTAATGCATACTCTGAACAAGATGCTAAAAACCAATCTTTGCAACAAGAATTATCTATTAGTCAGAAAAAACAACTTTCTGAAATAGGAGATACACTGAGCCTTGCTCGAATTTCAAGCATTGATTCTATCGGTTATTTTGACAATCAAAATCTGTACAAAATGATAGATTCCTTAGGAATTGATTCTGTACTCGTGTTTTCAATCTCTACAGATTCAGCTATCTTCAGAGCTACATTTGAATTTGTAGGCATTGGAAATGGAGATTATGTTTTTGATGGATTCAACGCATTAGGTAAAGTGTATCGTTGGGTTTTGCCTGTTGCGGGAGTTTCCCAAGGCGATTATGCGCCTTCTCGATTGATTGTTACACCTAAAAAACGGCAAATGCTCACTTCAGGTGTCGATATTCAGTTAACCAAAGGACTTAAACTATATACGGAATTTGCCTATTCAAAGAATGATATCAATACCTTCTCTCGCTTCGATTCTAATGATGATCAAAGTATTGCGGGTAAATTGAAACTTATTGGTGACCTACCGTTGAGCAATGATTCTTTGAAGAGTTGGATTCTCAGAACAAAATTAGAAACAGAAATCCGTGATCGCTATTTCGCTCCTATAGAGCAATACCGAAGCGTAGAATTTGATCGCGATTGGAATACAAGAAACAAAGGGTTTTTGGGAAATGAGTATTCAACATATGTTGGAACTAATATTATCCACCGAAAAAATGGAAACTTCAATTTTGAAGGGCAGTCCTATATTATCGGTAAAGACTATGATGGGTATCGAGGGGCTTTAAATGGAAAATGGCGAAAGAATGGGTTTAATGCTATTTGGGATGGAAGTTATCTATCCAGTGAGACAACTGAGAAGAATGAATTTATTCGTCATCGTTCAGATATCTCACAACGATTAGGATGGTTTAAAGTTGGCTATAAAGATGATCATGAATTGAATCGTTTTAACAGCAACATTTTAGAAACATCTAGCTACCAATTTTATGATTACCAATTTTATCTTGCCAATTCTGATAGCGTTGAGAATGAATATAATCTCTTTTATCGAGAACGTTACGACCGCAGATCTGATAGTACACGCCTAACACCGATAGCAAAAGCAAGGTCTATTGGTGGAGAATTAAACCTTAAAAAATGGAAAAATCAAAGCTTGACTATATTAGGGAGTTATAGAGAATTGAAAATAATTAACAGCGTGATTGCTCAGCAAACTCCTGAGAATACTGTTTTAGGTCGAATTGATCACTCTATTCGTCTTTTTAAGAATGCATTGTCTATTAGTACATATTACGAAGTTGGTTCTGGATTAGAGTTGAAGAAGGAGTTCTTGTACATTCAGGTAAATGCAGGTCAAGGTATTTATACATGGATTGATTACAACAGTGACGGAATCAAAGATTTAAATGAATTCGAGGTTGCTCAATTTACCGATCAAGCTAGTTATATACGCGTTTTCACTCCAAGTAATCAATACGTGAAAATATTTTCGAATGAGTACAATCAATCACTTTTTTGGCGACCTGAGAGAATATGGGCATCCAAAAAAGGAGTACTAAAGTTATTGTCTCGTTTTTCAGATCAGGCAAGGGCTCGGATTAAGCACAAAACAAGTGTGTTTGATGGCAATGAAGCATTCAATCCTTTTGTGAGAAGTATCGCTGATACGAGTTTGGTGTCAACTAATTCGAACTTAAGAAATACTTTATTTTTCAACCGGACATCTAGTATTTTTAGCGCAGAGTACACTTTCAATGATGTTCAGAGTAAAAGCTTATTGGCCAGTGGCTTCGATTCTCGTTCTAACTCATTCAATGATTTTTCTATTCGATGGAATGTCAAAAAAAAGTTCTCAATAAAAGCATCGTATAAATTTGGCAGAAAGAAAGCAAGCGCTGATTATGTTTTGGGTCGGGACTATGATTTAAATTATTATTTTCTCGAGCCTAGTTTGATATATCAACCGAATACTGTTTTCCGTGTGACATTGGATGGAAGGGTTTCGGAGAAAATGAACACTGAAATACTCGGTGCAGAAAAATCAAGTGTATTGGAAATTGGAACTACACTTAAATACAACCAATTGGAAAAGGGTAGTCTTCAAGGGAAATTTAATGTCGTTCAAATTAAATATGATGGTGTTCAGAATTCAGCATTAGGCTTCGAGATGCTTGAAGGACTTAAGCCTGGATTAAATTACACATGGAATCTCAGTTACCAAAGATCCATTTCAAAGAATTTGCAATTATCCATTCAATATAACGGCCGTAAATCCGAAGGGAATAGTATGATCCATGCTGGAGGAATGGAAGTTAGAGCATTCTTTTAGGCGAAAATCAGTATTGTTTTTAACCAATCCAATCTTGTTTATGTCCAGTTTATCTTAGAAAAGGACAGAAGTCTGTCCAGCGATAACATTTTACAAACAGTTAAGGGGTCAGTAAATTTTGATACAGAAGTAATTCGAATTCTCAATAAAATGCCCAAATGGAATCTGGGAAAACAAAAAGGAGATGATTTAGTGTTTACATGACTCTTCCATTTCAATTCGTTCTAAAATAGAAGCATAATGTTTCTTTGAGCAGACTTAAATTAGTTATGATTTGTTATTTTTGTGTTCTAAGCGAAACTATCAATGTCAAAACTTTTGCCAGAGAATAAATTCTTTGACTTTTCTGATTACGGAAGAGGAATAGCAAAAATATTTGCAAAGTCATTGCTTAATTCAGTTTTTACTCCTGTGCATGTTACTTTTTTATTCATGATATCCGGAGGAGTATCGATCTATTTAATTTTAGAAGATGAATTTATTTTCGCTGGCATATTTTTAATATTAAAATCGATTATTGATGCTGCTGATGGGGAATTAGCTCGATTGAGAGAAAAGCCCTCTTATATTGGTCGGTATTTAGACTCTGTGTTTGATTTGGTATTAAATTTCGCATTACTTTTAACGATTTCGCATGTTACACATTCTCCTTTTTGGTTGATGTTAATTGCCTTTTTCTGTGTTCAATTGCAAGGTACAGTTTTCAATTATTACTACACTATTTTGCGTAATAATAAGTCAGGAGGAGATACGACGAGTAGAGTAGAGGAGAAAACCTTTCCAAAAGCATTACATGGAGAGAATCAAAGAATGGTGAATTTCCTTTTTGTTATCTACACTATTTTCTATGGTGGCTTTGATAGAATTTTAATTGGATTGGACAGAAAAGCAATGAAAATAAAAAACCTACCGAATTGGTTCATGACTTTTGTTTCCATTTATGGCTTAGGTTTTCAACTTTTAATCATTTCAATTTTATTAAGTACAGGAGCAATTAATTTTATAATTCCATTTTTTATTGGGTATTCTATTTTTATTGTTTTTATTTTAGCAGTCCGAAAAGTTATAATTACAAACTAACAAATTTTCATCAAGTTCATGATATATTTAACACGAAGAGAAAGATTTAATGCTGCCCATCGTCTATTTAAAAAAGAATGGTCGGACGAAAAAAATTTTACTGTATTTGGCAAATGCTCTAATCCAAATTGGCATGGTCATAATTACGTTCTTTTTATTACTGTAAAAGGAGAAATAGATGAAGAAACAGGCTTTGTGATTAATTTGAAAGATTTAAGTAAAATTGTTAGAGCTAAAATCATTGATAAAGTCGACCATAGAAATTTAAATTTAGATGTTGATTTTATGAAAGGTAAAATTACATCAGCAGAGAATATAGCGATAGCTATCTGGGAAGAATTGGAGAAAGATTTAGTAGCAATTAAATGTGAATTACATTGTATTAAGCTTGTAGAGACAGAGAATAATTCGATAGAATATTACGGAAAAAATAATTAAAGAAATTAAGTTTTGGGGTATAAAAAAGTAGAACAATACGACGATCAAGTTACAGAATCACTTTCGTCATACTATAAAAAAGTAATCGTTGATCTGGGAGAGGATATTAACCGAGAAGGTTTAGAGAAAACACCAGAACGTGTTGCTAAGGCAATGCAATTTCTAACACAAGGTTATGATATCAATCCAGATGGTATTATACAATCAGCAATGTTTACTGAAGACCATTCTCAAATGGTTATTGTGAAAGATATTGAAGTTTATTCGATGTGCGAACACCATATGTTACCATTCTTCGGGAAAGCACATATAGCATATATTCCAGATGGAAAAATTGTTGGATTAAGTAAACTTCCTCGAGTTGTAGATGCTTATGCGCGGAGATTGCAAGTGCAAGAGCGGTTAACTGATCAAATTAAAGACTGTATTCAACGTACTCTTAATCCAATAGGTGTTGCTGTTGTGGTTGAAGCTCAACACATGTGCATGCAAATGAGAGGTGTTGAGAAACAAAATTCAGTGACAACCACTTCTGCTTTTACAGGAGCTTTTGAAGAAGATAAAACACGTAAAGAGTTTATCAATTTGATTAAAAGCAGATAAATAGATCGCTATTTTTTCGAATTCGCAAACATTTTCACGTCTTCACCAGTGATTACATCACCACAGAGTATAATTAATCGTTCGACGATATTTCTCAATTCTCGAATGTTACCTGTCCAGTCTGTCTTTTGCAATTCTTGCAAGGCTTTGTCATCAAATTTCTTTCTTGGAATACCATGTTCATTACAAACCATTCCTATAAAGTGATTCGCTAATAATGGGATGTCGTCTCGTCGTTCATTCAGTGAGGGAACATGTATGATAATTACCGCAAGTCTGTGGAATAAGTCTTCACGGAATCGTCCTGCCTCAATTTCTTTTCGCAAATCCTTATTGGTTGCTGCAATAATACGAGCATTGACTTTTATGTCTTTTTCTCCGCCAACACGTTGAATTACATTTTCTTGCAGAGCACGTAATACTTTTGCTTGCGCACTTGCAGACATGTCTCCGATTTCGTCTAGAAACAATGTGCCACCTGAAGCAAGTTCAAATTTCCCTTTCTTTTGTTTAATAGCCGATGTGAATGCACCTTTTTCGTGTCCAAATAATTCGCTTTCTATCAATTCAGCTGGGATAGCAGCACAATTAACTTCAATAAATTGCTTCTCTTTTCTTTCGCTTAAATCATGTAAAGATTGAGCAACAAGCTCCTTTCCTGTACCGTTTTCTCCTGTCACCAAAACTCGAGCATCTGAAGGCGCTACCTTCTCAATCATCTCTTTAATTTGATGAATCCCATCAGTTTCACCAACTATCGCTGATCCTTTAAACTTTTTAACCGTCTTTTTCAGCACCTTACGTTCTTCGATAAGTACTGTTTTATCATTTGCATTTCTGATTGTTACTAAAATTCGATTCAAGTCAAGGGGTTTTTCAATAAAATCGAACGCTCCTTTTTTTATTGCTTGGACAGCTGTTTCAATATTTCCATGACCGCTAATCATAATGACTGGGGTTTCAATTTTCGCCTTTTGAAGACCTTCTAAGACTTCCATGCCATCCATTTCTGGCATTTTAATATCGCAAAATATTATGTCATAAGCTTCAGTTTTTGCTTTGTCTAGTCCCTGTTTTCCATTCTCAGCTTCATCTACTTCAAACTCTTCAAAAACAAGAATCTCTGTCAATGCTCTGCGTATAGTTCTTTCGTCATCAATGACTAATATTTTCCCCATTGCTCTATAATTTCAATTTTTTTCTAAATATAATGAATATAGAAGTAAATTATTCCAACGACTAAAAAAGTTACCGCAATAAAAAATGGCTCTGATTTTCGGGAGCCATTTCTTCTATTAATTTCACTTCTATTTTTGCAAAACATTGTTGGCTAACTGGATTAAATCGCCTTTCGACTGCAATCCAATTACTTGTTTCACTAATTTGCCTTCACTGTCAATCATTAATAGTGTTGGATAGGCACGTATTTTATACATTTTTGCAATTTCTGGCCCATCCGCATTTTTTTCCATTTCAACTTTTAGGTTAATAAAATTTTCATTGTATAATTCACCAACTTCTTCATTTTTAAAAGAAGTTTTAGCCATTCTTTTACATGGTCCACACCAATCTGTGTAACAATCTATAAAGATTATTTTACCAGTTTCTTTCGCTAATTCTTTTGCTTCATTAAGTGTAATGTGCTCAAAAGAAATTCCTACACCATCTATCTTAGCTGCAGAAGGCAATAAAAATAGTGCTGCAAACGCAATAAAAAGTATTCCAAATTTGTTTTTCATCTTTTTCATTTTAGTTAGAACGATAATTTATTTAGTTACTTATAAATAAGGAAAAATAATTGTCTATTACTAAAGATTGATTTTTTCTATTCCTCATTCTTGTTACCTTTGAAACAATTATCATTCCAAAAGAAAATGCAGATTAATTTTAGAACCAATAATGCTGAATTAATTCAAGAAATTGAGTCTATTGCAGCTCAATGGAATTCTTCAATTGATAGTTTTACCGTTCAAACATCGGGTTCTACTGGGAGTCCAACATCAATTGTGTTATTGAAACAACACATGCTTGCTTCCGCAAAAATGACAGGAGAATACCTTAATTTAAAAGAAAACGACAAGGCTCTGTTATGTCTTTCACCAAAAACAATTGGAGGTATAATGATGATTGTTCGAGCTATTGTACTTCGGTTAGATTTATTTGTTGTGACTCCTTCTTCGAATCCCTTAAAAAGCTGTACTGATCAAATCGACTTTATTGCAATGGTTCCATTGCAATTATCCAATGTTATTGATGAGTCGCTTGATAAATTTAGGGGAATAAAATCCAGTATCATTGGTGGTGGAGTGATTTCTACAGAGTTAATTAAGAAGATAGAGGTCAATGCATTACATTGCTTGCAAACCTTTGGAATGACAGAGACAATATCACATATTGCAATGCGGAAAATCACCTTAGAGAACTTATCTTATCAAGTACTTGGAGATGTTAGAGTTTCTGATAATGCTGGCAAATTGGTAATTGATTCAAATCAATTAGGCATTGAAAGCATAGAAACGAATGATTTGGTCGAAATTATTAATGCAAAGTCATTCAATTGGATAGGTCGATCAGATTTCATCATCAATACTGGAGGTGTTAAGGTAAATCCAGCAAAGATAGAAGAGCAGCTAAGTCAATTGATTCCAACTGTGTTTTTTATGCATGGTTTGCCTGATGAGGTTTTAGGAAGTCGTGTAGTATTATGTGTGACAAAAGAATGCACGATTGCTTTTTCAACTGAATTGTTAGAGAAATATCTAAATCGTTTTGAGATGCCTAAAGAAGTGTATATTTTTAGTTCCTTTATTGAGACCAAGAGTGGAAAGATAAATAGAGTAGAAACAACTAAATCTTTACAAGATGCCGAAAAAAAAGTATTATGAAATACTTGGATTGACTCCTGGCGCTTCAGATCGAGAGGTTAAGAAGCAATTTAGAAAATTAGCGATGAAGTACCATCCTGATTTGAATTCTGACCCTAATGCGGGTGAGCTATTCATTCTATTGACGGAGGCATATGATGTAATCTTGAATAAGGACTTTGAACCTCAAATTGCTATAAAACCCTCTGAGTCAACAAAGAAGACACAAGAAGAACGAATGTATACTGCTCGTGCTAGGTTTCAAGATCAGAAAGAGAAAGAGCGATTAGAAACAGATCAATACTTTAATATACTCACATCAGGAAAGCGATGGTTTTTTTTAAAATCAATTGCTTATGTCGGTTGTTTTCTTGCGTTATTGACATTTGCGGATTTATTTCTTCCACATCATTATACAAAAGATGAAGTAACTCATTACAATAGAAATGTTGCAAACGGACCAATAGGGCAGAGTATTAGTCTCGTGAAAACAAGGAAAAACGATTACTATTGGATTAGCAATATTAGCTATGATTTATACGGTATAACTCGAAAATTAAATGTTGAATCAAGCTGGTTTCTGCATAACCCTGTGCAATTAATTTCACGTGGAAAAGTTGAGAATAAGAGCTATCTAATTCACTTTACTTTTTATGAAGGAAGCGTGTTCGTGATTGTTTTGTTGCTAATTCCACTTTTGACAATTTGGTACAAGAGAAAGAATGTAAAATTCACTATCTTATATCACTTATCTTTTTATTTAGTGAGTAGTTTTATGTTAATTTATCTTTTTACTGAAGAAAGATGGGCACACATAATTACATTAGGATTTCTTTAAGATTAGAATCTCTTCATAGCCCTATCCATATCACGTTTATCATCTTTTTCTTTCATGTCATGACGCTTGTCATGCAGCTTTTTACCTTGAGCAGTAGCAATCTCTAGTTTCGCCCAACCTTTATCCGTAATGAACATTTTTAATGGCACAATCGTGTTGCCTTTTACTTTTAGAAATTTTTCAATTTTAGAAATTTCTTTTTTATTTAATAATAATTTACGGTCAGTTCTTGGTTTATGGTTGTAGATTGAGCCATTTTCATAAGCAGTGATGTGCATATTACGGATCCAAACTTCGTTATTTTCAAAGATGCAATAAGCCTCTAGAATACTTGCTTTGCTGTTTCTTATACTTTTTATTTCTGTACCAGAAAGAACAATTCCAGCAATGAATTTATCAAATAGATGATATTCAAATCGCGCTTTTTTGTTTTTTATGTTTATTTGGTTCTGCACTTTATTAAAATTAGACTATGCAAAAGTAATATTTCTAGCGTACATTCTGCTTCAAAATTGAATACCTTTGTTTCGTGAATATTCCATCTAAACATATTGAGAATGCTGTTGATCAAATTGCATCTTTACCAGGTATAGGACGTAAAACTGCATTGCGACTTGTTTTACAGCTTATGAATCGTTCTAAAAGTGAAATTGAAGAATTTTCAAATGCATTTTTAATGATGAAAGAACATGTCTTAAAATGTACTTCTTGTGGCAATATTTCAGAGACAGAAATGTGCGAAATATGTAAAAATGAAAGAAGAGATCATTCTATTATTTGTGTGGTTGAAGATATTCGAGATGTTTTGGCAATTGAAGGAACGCAGTCATATAAAGGTATTTATCATGTATTGAATGGAATTATTTCCCCAATGGATGGAATAGGACCATCAGACCTTAATATAGAGTCATTAATTGAGCGTGTGCAAAATATAGATGTAAATGAGCTCATCTTTGCATTAAGCGCAACCATGGAAGGGGACACCACTAGTTTTTACTTGTATAAAAAAATGAAAGGATATGATGTAGAGTTTTCTAGTCTCTCTCGTGGCGTCGCTATTGGATCCGAATTGCAATATGCTGACGACATAACATTAAGTCGTTCAATTGTTAACCGACAGCCTTTTCAGTATTAAGCTGATATAATAAATTATTGTTAATATTCTGTTTTAAATTCAACGAATCAAATACTAGAAAATAGTACCTTTATTACAAAACACTAAAACAAACAATTATTATGCTTAAAGAATTTAAAAAGTTTATACTGACTGGAAACGTCATTGATTTAGCTATTGCCGTAATTCTAGCTGGTGCCATTGGAGGTGTAGTTAAAGGATTTGTAAACCTTGTAATGATGCCATTAATAGGTCATTTTTCAGGAGGTATTAATTTCGCAGATTTAAAAGTCATTCTTTCTGAAGCTGTTGTCGAATCTGAAGGAGTTGCAGCGATTCCAGAAAATGCAATCATGTATGGAGCATGGATTAATACTATTATTAACTTAGTTATCGTGGGGTTCGTTTTGTTCATGATTGTTAAGGCATACAACAAAACAAAGAAGAAAGTAGAAGAAGCTCCAGCTAAACCAGCAGTACCTACTAAAGACCAGGAGTTATTGATGGAGATTAGAGATGCTTTGATGAAATAAATTTTTCTTTCGAAATATGTTGATTTATTATGAGCCTGTTTAGTTTTCTAACCGGGCTTTTTTATTGACAAAAACTGGTGTAATTATTGCTATATTTGTAGTAGTTCTTTGGGGTCGTATTGGATTTGACAGCGGTAGCAATTGTCCAGTGTAAGCATGTCGAGCAATGTGGTGAGGCTCGTTAATAATTAGTCACAAATTATAATTGACAACACGTCATACAGACTTGCTGCCTAATTTAACTCAGTTAAATTAAGCTTTATCTCGTGGAATAATAGTACACAGACAAGTTCCTTCTCCATTGTTTCCGTCTGATAAACAAGGATCAAGAAGGACCATTTTTTTCAGAATAGTGCTAGTGACACTTCTAAGCTAGCATGAAACTCAGAAGATAAGTGCAATTATTGGGTGTCTTTATCCGGGATTGTATCGAAAATTAATTAAAGAATAAACATGTAGAAAGCTGAATTATTCGTCGTTTGGACGAGGGTTCGAAACCCTCCGACTCCACTGAAGGGGAGAGCTCTATATTTTTGTAGAGTTCTCCTTTTTTTATTTCCCCTGAAAGCCCATCAATACTTAGCATTAGACGAAGCAATTCATAAATTCGTGAGGTTCGATATTTTTTATTTACGATTTCGAAGTCAAAGGGGAAGATAGCTTTTAGAATCCGCTGTTTCCCCAGTATCGTTGAGGGTTTGTAGGAGTTCGATAATTTTGAAAGAATACCGACTCCTTTTTTTAAAGACTTAGTCAAATTGAGCTTATTTGATGACCTAAGACGAGACTAAATAAGCCCTTATTTATTATTGTTAGATGCTTCGCTTGCCGCTATTTCTGCGGTAATAAACTTTGAGTCTAACATGTCAACTTGACGAATAATTTTATCGTTCTCCCATTGGATCCAAACATGCAATGGAATGGCATAGTTCTCTTTTGAAAATTTCCCCACTGCGTACAGCTCACCAAAGTATGCCGACCACACTTCGCCATTATTTAATTCAAACGTTTGAAGTCTACCTTCCGAAAAGGTGATGTCTTCATAAATATTATGAATATTATTCCAATAGGTAGTTGCCTAAGCACCGCCTGATGCAACAGTAGCCGTATCTCCTGCTGTTTGTAATGTAAAGTCCTCTCCTAACAGTTCCTTCACATAAGAAAAATCTGCTTTTGCAAAGAGATTCATATTCCTGAATAAGGTTTCAGCTTTAGCGTCATATGAGTTGAAAATTCCGCTTAATGGGTCTCCGTTTTCAATAATTTCTTTTTTCGTATTGACATTTTCTGACGAAGATTCAGAGCAAGAAACAAATAGGGATGTAACAATTAATAGGCAAAATAATTTTTTCATTTGTTAAGTTTTATTTTTTGTGTGATGATAACAATTCTACTTTTACAATGAATGCTAACGTTTAGTGTATGGAGACGAAGCATCCCGAAGGGTGCTATGCAATATACACATTGTTGTGTTTCGTTGTTTTAATTACCAAGGATTCTTGAAAGATTCTTTGTCAAATGTCTTATTATATTCCTTGAATAAAGAAGGACTTGTATTCTTTAAGAATAACTCGTTCTTTCTTGAGAATACTCTAAACAAAATAGCAAGCGGAGTCAGCATTAAATAGAACACAATTGATAATAAAACATTAGGAACGATTAAACTTAAAACCCAAGTTAACTTCATCCATAAAAAGTCAATCTTAATTGCTAGATATTTAGATAATATACCAACTACTCCAATGAGCATAGATAAAATTAGAGCTGGCCGCCATTGAGTTGTCATAAAGACAACTAGCATGCCTACAGTAATAACCAAAATAGTCTTAGTTGATTCAGTTTTCATTTTATTTTTAGTCATGTTAGATCAAAATAATGTGTAAATAAACGGTGCTGCAGCACTACCACCTCCAAAAACGATTAGTATTCCAAGCAAAAGTAATACAAGTATTATAGGTGCAAGCCAAAACTTTTTTCGCTCTTTCATAAATTTTAATATGTCTTTTAAGAATTCCATTGAGATTATTTTTTTGATGTTAGATGTTCAACGATTATTTTTTGATTTCTTACCCCTGTTTATGTCTCTAAATCCAAGATTATTAGAAATAAACATGACATCACGTGCTGTTTTAATCGTATCATTAGAAATTCGAGTATAACCTATATTTGAATTATTGAATTTCTTTAAGTTATTAGTTATTGATTTTGAATCAATATAGCTAGACCAAGTTTTGGAGAGTTTCGCTTTTCGACAAACGACTTCTGCAACCAAAAAAACTTAGGCAAATTGATATTACTAGTGTTAAAGAATTTATTAGAATATTTTTCATTTTAATCCATTTTAAATTTCACCATCCACTTTTTTTTGTTCTCCCAATCAGGTTGATCTTTTTTGTAATATACAAAATCATTTACTACCAAATAATCCATGTCTGTGCTCATAAAACAACGATAAGCATCATAAGGAGAACATACAATAGGTTCCCCTCTTACATTAAAGCTTGTATTTACGACTAATCCAAACCCTGTTTGAGTGTTGAAGGAATTAATTAGCTCCCAATATCTTGAGTTGGTTTCTTTATGAACTGTTTGAATACGTGCCGAAAAATCTAAATGTGTGATAGACTGAATATCACTACGTTTTATATATAACTTTTCCATCAATGGTAAATCATGAAAATTATCTGGTAATTTTTTTCTTCGACTTTCCTTTACAGGAGAGACTAGTAACATATAAGGAGACGTCTTGTCTAAGTCAAAATATTCTGTATACTTTTCAGCTAAAACAGATGGTGCAAAGGGTCTAAAACCTTCTCGATATTTAATCTTTATATTTAATTTCTTTTGCATTTCAGGAATACGTGCATCACCTAATATACTTCTATTCCCTAATGATCTTGGGCCAAATTCCATTCTTCCCTGAAACCATCCAACAATATTTCCTTCTGATAATTTTGAAGCAACAGACTCCGATATATCACAAAAGTTTTCACAGTAATTGTAAACTGCTTTAACCTTTTTGTTCATTGATTGAATTTCCTTTTCAGAATAATCGGGCCCTAAATAAGTCCCTTTCATATTATCATATGAATAATCAATATTTCTTTCTTCTTTAAAAAACATAAAATTAACTGCAAGAGCTGCACCTAACGCTCCTCCAGCATCACCTGCAGCCGGCTGGATATAGATGTCTTTAAATATCTTTTTTTCAAGTAGTTTACCATTAGCTACGCAGTTTAAAGCTACCCCACCTGCTAAGCATAAATAATCCGCTTTTGTAATTCGCTTTGCCTCTTCAGCCATTTTAATTACAATTTCTTCTGTCACCTGTTGGATAGCAATTGCGAGGTCGCAATGAATTTGCTCTAAATCAGCTTCTGCTTCTCTACGTTTTAAACCAAAAAGTTTTTCCCACTTTTTATCCTTTGTCATTCTTAACCCAGTAGCATAATTAAAGTATGACTGATCTAGCCATACTGAGCCATCTTCTTTTATATCAATCAATTTATCTTTGATAAGCTCTTTGAACCTTAATGTATCTTTAGAATTTGGATTTCCATAGGGAGCAAGTCCCATTAACTTATATTCACCTGAGTTAACTGTGAACCCAAGATAATATGTGAAAGCACTATATAACAAACCTGCTGAATGAGGAAACTCCATCTCTTTTAGCATCAAAATTTGCCCATTTTCTCCTAGGCCTATTGATGCGGTGCACCACTCTCCAACTCCGTCAATAGTCAAAACTGCAGCCTTCTCATAAGCTGAAGGATAGAAAGCACTTGCAGCGTGAGATAAATGGTGCTCAGAAAAAAGAAGGTTTACTTTCTTTTTATCGTAACTCCCTACTTTTTTTAATCCATCATAAATAAGCTTTTTTAAAAAAAGCTTTTCATTTAGCCAGACAGGTATTGCTTTAAGAAAAGAGATAATTCCTTTTGGAGCAAATGAATAATATGTTTGAAGAAGTCTTTCAAATTTGAGTAGAGGCTTATCATAAAAAACAATAGCATCTAACTCGTCTAATTCTAGCCCACCTTCTTCTAGACAATATTTAATCGCATTTAGAGGGAAATCTGCAGTATGCTTATCTCTTGTGAATCTTTCTTCTTGTACAGCAGCTATTATTTCACCATTAACTATTAAAGCAGCAGCAGAGTCATGGTAAAAAGCAGATATTCCTAGTATTTTTTTCATTGAAAATTTGATTTTATGAAACATAACGGCTGAGGCTAAGTCATCGTTTTAATGTGTCTTAGGTTTTGTTACAAGCGTTAATCTAAGTTATTGCCTTCACCAAGAGGAACAAATCTTATTTCTGTTTAAAATAAAATTGATATTGAACCATTTGCTTGTCCGAAAGCAACTCCATTTCTGCTATGTAGTATGGGGTATGAATTGTATCACCCGCATTATAAATAGTATCGAAATTAGAATTTGAGATTTGTATACTGTATGCGTTGCCATCATTCACAAAGGCTCTATCAATTTCCCATGTTTCATTTTCAGGCACAACTATATAGCCACCACCATATGCGCTTTTATAGTATGTCGAATCTTGAGCAGCAGCATTCAAGACAATCAAGCAAAATATGACGAAACAAAATTTTAGCATTTAGGGTACAATATTAAATTCGATAATACTTAGAAAATCTCCTGGGCACGTTGTTCTAATTAATTGACCCGCACTTAACCACAAAGGGAATTCGTTTGTAGCAGCAGAGGCAAAACTACTGTTACCATTGCCAATTGGGTTGATATGATGATACATTACATTATCTACATAATAAGGTCTTGGTCTTGCTAAATCTGTGCAATTAGTTGTCGGCATATTTGTAGAGATCCCGACTGTTTGTTGATGATACGACTCTACCTTCCATACTTTACCCGCTGGTACGGTTTGGTTAACATCAATTACTTTAATCACTTGATTAAACTGTAAATTTCCTTGCGCAAAAGAAGCACTTGAAAATGCTATTGCCAGTATAAAAAGTAAATTTTTCATAGTTCGTTTTTATGGCACCACGTTAAATTCAATAATACTTACTTTGGCATTGGTACTCCCTACTAAAGATACACTTTCATTGGATGGTAGCCAGAAAGGCAGATTTGCATACAGTGATGAATTGTTCAATACAAAATAACTTGTACCTCCCCAATTTATTTGAAAATATGCGTTGTTATTGCTGAGTGCTACACTTTCGATCTTCCACACTTTTCCAGCGGGTACTGTAACAGCATTTCCAGGTGCAGGTATAGCATCAAGGATAAGCACTTGGTTGAATTGTAGGTTGCCCTGAGACCAAACAATGTTGGAACAGACTAAAGCGAATATTAGAAGTAATTTTTTCATATTATTTTTATGGCACCACGTTGAATTCGATGGCTGAAAAATTTACAGTTACAAGATAAGTCGCTGGAGATCTAGATGATACATCGTATGTGCCAGACGGTAACCAAATTGGAAAAAAATCTTGATGTCCTAGACCATTAGTCCCATCCCAGATTAGGTTATCTCCAATATATGCAATATATGAACCACTTCCTCTTCCAGGAATCCGATTTCCTGTACCTTGTGTGAAATAATAATTTGCAGATTCAATTTTCCATACTTTGCCAGCTGGGACAGTAATTGTGCCAATCGT
>CAJQQA010000064.1 GCA_905480355.1 uncultured Flavobacteriales bacterium
TGAATATCCTTGTGGAAGAGTGGGGGGGTAAATATCAGTGTCAAGAAATTTCTGCAAAACAGAATTTAAACATTGATGAGTTACTTGAAAAAATATTGTTGGAAGCAGAAATGCTTGATTTGAAAGCGAACCCTAACAGAAGCGCCGTGGGGACCGTAATTGAATCTTCTTTAGACATTGGTAAAGGGTATGTAACTAATATGCTGATAGAAAAAGGAACATTAAGCATTGGAGATGTTGTTTTGGTTGGGAGAAATCATGGAAAAATTAAAGCAATGCATGATGAGCACGGGAATGAATTAAAAAAAGTTACTCCGGCAATGCCCGTTTCTGTATTGGGAATTAATGGCGCTCCTTCAGCGGGTGACACGTTCCACGTAATGACTGATGAGAAGGAGGCAAAGTCAATTGCTTCCAAAAGAGAGCAGCTTTATAGAGAACAAGGTCTGCGAACAACGAAACACATCACGCTTGATGAAATCGGTAGACGTTTGGCAATTGGTGATTTCAAGGAATTGAATTTGATAGTGAAAGGAGATGTGGATGGTTCTATTGAAGCACTTTCAGATGCATTATTAAGACTTTCAACAGAACAAATACAATTGAATATTGTACACAAGGGAGTTGGTGCAATTTCGGAAGCCGATGTAAATCTTGCGAACGCTTCTGAGGCAATTATTATTGGTTTCCAAGTGAGACCAACATTGGGAGCAAGAAAAATGGCTGATTCAGAACAAATAGACGTTCGTTTATACTCGGTTATCTATAAGGCCATTGATGAAATTAAAGCGGCAATGGAAGGAATGCTATCTCCTGATATTGAAGAGAAAATTATAGGGACAGCTGAAATTAGAGAAACGTTCGACATTACTAAAGTGGGAACAATTGCAGGTTGTTTCGTAACAAGCGGATTAATTAAGCGTAATGGTGGAATCCGAATAATTCGTGATGGAATTGTAGTTCATACAGGCACACTAGGCTCTTTGAAGCGATTTAAAGATGATGTGCGTGAAGTAAAAAACAACTACGAATGTGGGTTAAACGTAGAGAATTACAATGACCTTAAAGTTGGTGATGTTGTCGAGTCTTATGAAGAGGTGGAAGTTGCAAGAAAGTTAAAATAATTAACCTTGTTGAAAAACGGAAACACTGAACAGTCATCAAGAAGAGTTAATTTTGTTATAAGTAAATAAAATAGGATTGAAAATGGAAAATGTTACACAAGCGGCAATTGGTATGCCTCAAATCATACTTATCCTTGTCATCGTTTTATTATTATTCGGAGGAAAGAAAATTCCAGAATTGATGAAGGGCCTAGGTAAAGGGGTAAAGGAATTCAAAGATGCTTCTGCAAAGCCAGAAGAAGAAGAAAAGCCAGACACCGAAGAAACAAAATAAGACAGAGAGAATATGTTGCAAACGTATGCTGATGTAAGAAAAGCGATTTCTTCAGGGGATACAGTCATAAGTATCCTCGAAGGATACTTGAAAGCAATAGAAGAAAAAACACATCTCAATGCTTTTTTAGAAGTCTTTGAAGACTCTGCGAAGAAAAAAGCCCAAGAAGTTGATGATAAGATTAAAGCCGGAACTGCTGGAAAGCTTGCTGGAATGATCATTGGAATAAAAGACAACCTCTGCTACAAAGACCATAAAGTTAGTGCTGCCTCTAAAATATTAGAAGGATTCGAATCACTCTACACTGCAACAGCCGTAGAACGTTTATTGGCAGAAGACGCCGTGATTATTGGGAGGCTGAATTGCGATGAGTTTGCAATGGGAAGCTCTAATGAAAACAGTGCTTTTGGTAATGTATTGAATCCTCTAGATAACGGAAAAGTGCCGGGCGGCTCTTCTGGAGGTTCAGCAGTGGCAGTGGCAGCAGGCCTCTGCACAGCCTCTTTAGGTAGTGATACCGGCGGGTCGATACGACAACCAGCAAGTTTTACAGGAACTTATGGCCTGAAGCCGACTTATGGAAGAATTAGTCGCTATGGTTTAATAGCCTACGCATCTTCTTTTGATCAAATTGGACCGTTTACAAATTCAATTGATGATTCAGCGTTATTACTTGAAGTAATGGCCGGACCTGATGAGTTTGACGCTACCGTTTCTGAAGAAAATGTGGACAATTATTCAAAGTCAGAAAAATTAGAGAACCAAAAAATAGCTGTAATCAAAGAGTGCCTTGAATCAGATGGTCTAGATTCTGAGATTAAAGCCTCCATGGAAGAAGCAATTGAAAAACTGAAAGAAGAAGGCCATACTGTTGATTATGTTTCTTTTCCCTATTTGGACTATATGGTTCCAACATATTATGTGTTAACGACAGCCGAAGCATCATCTAATTTATCGAGGTTTGACGGAGTACATTTTGGTTACCGAAGTGAATTTTCAAATGGCGTTGAAGCAACCTATAAAAATTCGAGAAGCGAAGGCTTTGGTAAAGAGGTTCAAAGAAGAATTATGGCGGGAACGTTCATTCTTTCTCACGGATATTATGATGCATACTATGCAAAAGGACAAAAGGTTAGAAGAAAAATTCAGGATAAAACAAATGAAATTTTAGAAGACTATGATGTACTTATGCTTCCAACCACACCAACCACAGCATTTGACCTTGGGGGAGTGAAAGACCCAATAGCGATGTATTTACAAGACATTTATACGGTACACGCAAATTTATCTGGTAACCCAGCTATTTCAATACCATTTGGTAACCACAGCAATGGAATGCCGTTTGGTATACAAGTGATCGCAAGTCATTTTGAAGAGAAAAAGCTGTTTAATTTTTCTAGAATCATAGTAAAGATTAATACATGAAAAAAATTGTGAGTATATATATCGTCTTGCTTTCCTTTTTGTCAGTAGCACAAAACGGGGAAAGTGGCGCTTCATTTCTAGACGATAGTGTAAAAAATGAAGCCATAATTAAAGCAATTGAACAAAGCCTTGACTATTTCTATTCAGAATATTCTTCAGAAGGGAATTATGATTCCATTATAGAGGCCCTTAATTATGAACAAGACTCAGTACCTGAGTTTTCTGATGAAGTTTATTGCCAACGGTTGGCTGAGATGAATGAATTGAGTCCGTTTCACTTAGACTGTAATGAATCGACGTTAAAAACATTAAAATTCTTTACGCAAAAAAGAAGGGGCTTTATTCGTGTTGTATTAGGACGCTCTAAGTTGTATTTCGACATGTTTGAAGAGAAGCTCGCAAAACATGGCTTACCGATTGAATTAAAGTATTTAGCAGTGATTGAAAGTGGGTTACGACCTCAAGTTAAATCCAGAGCAGGCGCTTTAGGATTATGGCAGTTCATGTACCGCACCGGCAGAATGTATGGATTGCAAGAGAATTCATACATTGATGAACGAATGGATCCTGAATTAGCGACAGAGGCAGCTTGTAAATACCTAAAAAAACTATACGGACTTTACAACGACTGGAACCTCGCGCTTGCAGCTTACAACGCAGGACCAGGAAATGTTAATAAAGCCATTCGTCGTTCTGGAAATAAGTTGACATATTGGGAAGTGCGCCCTTTTCTGCCTCGAGAAACACAGGGCTATGTTCCAAACTTTATTGCTGCGAGTTATTTGATTACGTATCATGCGGAACATAATATTATTCCAATGGAAGCGAAAATTCGTTACCCACAATTGGATACAATGTGTTTGAAAAAAGGAATTCATTTTTCTACAATTTCAAAACTATTATCGATAGAAGAAGAAGAAATAGGTCGACTTAACCCAATATATAAAAGAGATTATATACCAAAAACAGCGCCGAATCAATGCATTACATTGCCTCTCTGAAAAATAGGAGAGTTGGTGAAATTGGAAGACAGTCTTTACGCAATGGAGCTTGAGAGCTATGTTAAGAATTCTCCGAAATCAACCACGAATAATACACCCAACCCGAACACAACAACGACGTATGAATACCATAAGGTGAAGTCTGGAGAAACATTGGGAACAATTGCAGCTCTCTATGGGAGCACGATAAGCGTAATTCAACGAATCAATGGATTGAGATCGACAAAAATCTATGTCGGCCAACGACTAAAAGTTCAAAAAGGGACGACAAAAACAACAACATACAAACAACCAACAACTGCAGGGAAAAAGTATTACAAAGTTAAATCTGGAGATACTTTTGGAAAAATAGCTCAACGTCATCGTTTGTCTCAATCTCAATTGAAAAGGTTGAATCCTAGAATCAATATTAGCAGACTGAGTATTGGACAAAAAATAAGAATTAAGTAATTCTTGCCCGGTTTTTGATGTTTCAAACAAACATTAGAAAGCGAAATATTTTTAGCCTATGAAACGCGCAATAAGACTCTTCTTACCATTACTAATTGTTTTACTGTTTACGCAATGTGAATCGAGCCGAAAAACATCTTCGGGGCTGAGTGTGACCGGTAAAATTGGGCAAATTTTGGTTGTTTGTGAACAAGGCATCTGGGAATCAAAACTTCAGGAGGGATTAGACTCTAATCTTGTTCAATACATTCTACCATACCTTCCTGATGTCGCAACGTTTAAATTAATACATAAAACGCCACAACATTTTACACAAGGAATTAAACGATTTAGAAATACCCTGTTCATTAATATTGATCCAGATTATAAAGGAGAAACCGGAAAAATAGAAAAGCGAAAGGACGTTTGGGCACTTGGTCAGTTGGTGATTGATATTACAGCAAAGGATTACAATCAGCTAAGCGCAACATGTGAAAAAGGACTGGCGCAGGTTCATAAAGAGTTCAATAATTACTCATGGCAACGAATTATCCCTCATTTTGAGAATGCGAAGAACAAAGGGCTAAGATCAAAATTGAAAACGAACTTTGGACTAGATCTGGTTATGCCATCGAACTCTAGACTGGTAACATCCAGAAAGAATTTTTACCGAATTGAATTTCCATCAGCTTCTCGACCAATAGAATTTGTCGGCTCCCATTCTGAAGATGCAGGGACGGTTTATTCTGGAATTATGGTATATCAATATGATTATATTGATTCTTCCCAGTTTGAACTGGAGAATCTGCTAAATGCAAGAGACACAATGTTAAAGTATAATGTGCCTTCTGAAGTTGATGGAATGTACATGGGAACACAATACAACGATTTTGTTTACCCTGAAGGCAATACTGTAAAAACATTTGATAAGCAATTAAATGGCTTTGAAATGAGAGGAATGTTTATGTTTAAAGGACGACCAAAACACAGTACAGGAGGGGCTTTTTGGGCGTTTCACTTCATCAATAAGAGAAAAAAAATGGTGTGTGTAAGTGGTTATGTAGATGCTCCTATGACAACACCATGGACGCATCAGCTCCGAGAAATACAAGCGGTACTTCGAAGCATTAAAGTAGTCAAATGAAAATTTCTGCAACTATAATTACTTTAAACGAAGAACGAAATATTGAAAGATGTATCCGCTCTTTACAACAGGTTGCAGATGAAATAATTGTCCTGGACTCAAACTCTACTGACAGAACACAAGAAATATGCGAAGCCCACAATGTGGTTTTTGAGCAGCGAAAATGGGAAGGTTATTCAGCAACCAAAAACCATTTAAACAACCTAGCAAAGTACGATTATATTTTATCCATAGATGCAGACGAAGCACTGGATAAGGAATTGATGGAAGCAATTTTAGCGACGAAGTCCGAAACCAATCCGGGGGTTTATAGCGTAAGTCGTCTTGTAAATTATTGCGGAAAGTGGATTAAACATTCAGGTTGGTACCCAGATATAAAAGTTAGATTATTCCCAAAGGAAGGAAGCACTTGGAAGGGGGAGTATGTGCACGAAGAATTGAGTTACCCAAAGTCATTGCCTGTGCTACAATTGCATGGACACCTTCTTCACTTCACCTATTACAACTATAAAGAACACAGAGAACGCGCAGATAATTATTCTAGCTTGACAGCAATGAAAATGCATAAAAAAGGAAAGAATGCATCTTTTGTAAAGCCCTATTTTAGTGCATTGCTTCGTTTTATTACCATGTATTTTTTAAAACGTGGTTTTTTAGATGGAATTAAGGGGTTTAAAATTGCTCAAATTAGCGCACAATCAAACGTGTTTAAATACAAAGAACTTAGACGACTAAACAACGGGAGAAAATGAACCTGGACGGAAAAAGGATATTAATTAGTCGAACAGACAGTATCGGAGACGTTATGCTTTCTTTACCAATGTGTGCTTGGCTGAAAAATAAATTTCCATCAAGCACAGTATTGTTTTTAGGAAGAAAATACACGGAATCAATCGTTAACGCTTATGATCGAGTAGATCAATTTGTTGACTGGGACAGCTTTTCTCCACTTTCTAAAGAAGAAAAAACAGAGAAGCTAACGGCCTTAAAAGTTGATGTGATAGTGCATGTTTTTCCAAACAAAGAAATAGCGTCAATTGCAAAAAAAGCCAAAATCCCGTTTCGTATAGGGACATCACATCGAGTATTTCATTTGTTAACATGTACGCATCGATTGAATTTTACGCGTAAAAATTCAGAAATGCATGAATCTCAGTTGAATCATGAACTTTTACTGCCTTTCGGAATAACGGAGCTTCCAGCCTTAGAAGAAATTATAGAAACAACTCAGTTTTTTCATGTTCCAGAGATCGATTTACCCCATGATTTATCCGAACTTAACAATGTGACGATTTTACACCCAAAATCACAGGGGAGCGCAAAAGAATGGCCAATAGAGAAATATATGGAAACCGCTTTATTTATCGCCAATAAAGGTGAGAAAGTAGTTTTTACAGGAACAGAAACAGAGGGCGAAAAGTTTAGAAAGAGGATTCCAGATCACCCAAATATATTTGACTCCACAGGGACGCTTAGCCTTGAACAGCTGATGTTACTGATTGCTAAATCTACGAATTTGGTGGCTTGTTCAACTGGACCGTTGCACATTGCAGGGTATTATGGCGTGAACACAATTGGCTTATATTCTCCGAAAAAACCAATACACCCAGGCCGATGGAAAGCCCTAGGAAAACAAGTGAAAATTATTGTTTTTAATAAGAGATGTGTGAATTGTGAGAAAGGAGCAGATTGCGACTGTATATTATCGATTTCTGTTGATGCAGTTTTAGATAAATTAGTGTAACTTACTTCATCGAAAAGCTTCGAAATATTATCTATACCAACGTAATTGTTGCTTTTTCAACGGGAGTTCTTTCCGCGGGATTTTGTCATACGCTCAATATTGAAAACTGGTTATGGTATGGTCTTCTGTCATTTTTCTCAAC
>CAJQQA010000065.1 GCA_905480355.1 uncultured Flavobacteriales bacterium
CTGAAATACCTGGTATGATTGGGACTATTACTAGTCAAACCGACGTAACTTGTAACAGTGGAAACGATGGTATGATTGAAGTTAATGTTACACAAGGTACACCGCCATATAGCTACTCTTGGGACAATTCAAGTTCTATAACCAATATAGCAAATGATTTAATTGTTGGGCCACATACTGTTACTATAACTGACTTTAACGGCTGCATTATAACAATTGATGGAACTTTAAATCAACCACCTCCATTATCTATTTCAGCTCTAACTCCTAATACACAAATTTGTCCAGAAGATGCCATCATGTTAAGTGTAACTGGAACAGGAGGTTCTTCTCCTTATACTTTTGAATGGTTTGAAGAAAACGAATCAATTGGTTTTGGTTCAAATATTATTGTTGATCCAGATCTTACAAACACCAATTATTGTGTAACAATTACGGAAGCATGCGGATCACCTTCTTCACAAGAATGTACAATGATATTTTTCCCTACGCCAATTATACCAATGGCAGTTCCTGATGAATTAGTCAAATGTGTTCCCGATACATTTTACTTCGCTAATACATCCTCAAACTCTTTGGAAATTGCAAATACATTTTGGGAATTTGACAATAACATCACCCATAATGAGTTAGTAAATGGTTCTGACTCAACATCGCATTATTACAATCAAAATGGTTTTCAAACACTAACCTTAACAGTTACTTCTATTTTTGGATGTGTTTATGTTGATACATTAGAAAATTTATTTGAAGTGTTACCCTCTCCAACTGCTGATTTTAATTTCTCAAGTAATCCCACAACAATATTTGAAACTACTATTTCACTGCAAGATAAATCTTCTTTTAATGTAATTGATTGGCAATGGATAAGTCCTGGGTCTACTCCAACATCTAGTGGTATTCCAAATCCTGTTTTTATGTTTCCTGACGGAGAATTAGGAACCTATCCAATAACCTTAATCGCAACAACAGAAAGAGGTTGCATTGATACAACAACATATTTACTAAATGTAATAGAAGATGTTTTATTCTTTGCTCCAAATGCATTCACACCAGACGGAAATGAATTGAATCAAGTTTGGATGCCTATCATTTCTGGAATAGATATTTACGATTTTGAATTGATCATTTATAATAGATGGGGGGAAGTCATTTGGGAAAACCATGATCCATCTGTTGGATGGGATGGAACTTATAAAGGTCTTCCAATGATGAATAACACATACATTTGGACAGCAGTTGTTAAATCTCCGTTTCAAGATGACCGCAGGACATTTAAAGGGTCTTTTACGATATTAAGGGGTGCTAGTAATATTTCTCCGCAATAAGTTAGAGTTACACGAATTTCTAGAGTTTGGTACTATAATTGTATTTTTCTGTAAATAGTTATTATGTTTACAAAAATCAATTCAATGAAAAACTTATTGTTATCAATCACGTTTCTATCTACTTTTTTTTTCACATCATGTGATGTCCTAGAAGAAGCCGCAAACGCTTTATTAACAGAAGACACATCTACAAGCACACCTTCACTTACAAACGGTGAAGTAATCTCTGGGCTAAAAGAAGCATTAACTGTTGGAATAATAAACTCGGTTAGCTTGACTTCTGTTACTGATGGTTTCCTGAAAAATTCAAGTATTCGTCTTCCTTTTCCAGATGAAGCTATCAAGGTTAAACAAAAAGCACTTGATTGGGGACTTGACGGACAAGTTGATAAATTTGAAACAACTTTAAATCGTGCTGCCGAAGAGGCAACTAAAGAAGCTCTCCCTATTTTTAAAGATGCCATTATCGGCATGAGTATTCAAGATGGATTTTCAATTTTAAAGGGTGGAGAAGGCGCAGCAACAAAATTTCTATCAGATAATACAAATGCAGCGCTTATTAGTGCATTCACACCAAAAGTTGAAGCGGCAATATCTAAAGTAAAATTGACGGATGTATGGAACCCAATTGTTACGAGATATAATACGGCAATGAACTTTACAGGTGGAGATAAAATTAATCCTGATTTGAATCAATATATTACTGAAAGAGCGATTTCTGGCCTTTTCAAAATGGTAGCTATTGAGGAAAATAAAATCAGAAAAGACCCGATGGCTAGAGTAAGTGATCTTTTACAAAAAGTATTTGGTAGTATCGGACTCTAAAATTTATTACCTGAACGTACATCGAATAAGACGACGTTTCTTTTACACTTTAAATTGAATTCTAATTATGCAATATCCTGCTTCAGAACTTGTTTTGAATGATAAAGGGCAAGTTTATCATTTAGCCCTTTCTCCTAATCAAATTTCAAAAAAAATAATTCTTGTTGGAGATCAAGATCGCGTTGATCTTGTTGCTTCTTATTTCGATTCTATAGAGCATTCTTCTCAACATAGAGAATTTGCTTGCAAAACAGGAATGTATAATAAGAACAGAATTTCTGTAATTTCGACCGGAATCGGTACAGATAATATTGATATCACAATCAACGAACTTGATGCGTTAGCAAATATTGATTTGATAAATCGAGTTGATAAGGCCGAAAATACTCAGCTTGACTTAATTCGAATTGGTACTTGTGGAATATTGCAAGCAAACGTCCCAATTCACTCCTACATTCTCACGACATTTGCTTTTGGTTTAGATAATGTTGCGCATTTCTATGACATCAAAGAAACTGCGGAAGAATCCGAAATCAACAAGAAAGTTAACGATTACATCAATCTGCCCAAAGAAATAAAGACGTACACATCTAGCGCAAATGATAAAATATTTAATAAACTTTCCTCTGACGAAACAATTGAAGGAATTACGATCACTAGTAGCGGGTTCTATGGTCCTCAAGGTCGTCAATTAAGATTGAATAATAGTTCTGATGCTTTAAAAGACAGATTAACGTCTTTCGAGCTTGATGAACATAAGATTACGAACTTTGAGATGGAAAGTTCTGCTCTATTCGCTTTAGGAAAAGCGCTAGGCCATAATTGTGCAACAATTTGTTTAGGAATTGCAAATCGTCCAAACAATGAATTCACAAAAGATTATAAGCCACATATGATGAAACTGATTAAATATGTGCTTGACAGAATCTAAAAGTTGCTGATTACATATTTCTGCGGTATTGGCCACCTACATCAAATAAAGCAGCTGTAACGTCTCCAATTGATGCATATTTACACGTTTCCATCAGTTGTTCAAACATATTTTCGTTCTGGACTGCAGCATTTTGTACATTTTTAATACTTATAGCAGACTTATCTCCGAACGTTTTCTTTAATTCAACAAGCATCTCAATTTGATATGCTTTCTCCTTTTCTGTTGCCCGAACAACCTCCTTCGGTATCACAGTTGGAGAACCTTGTTTGCTTAAAAATGTATTTACTCCAATAATTGGAAATTCCCCTGTATGCTTTAAAGTTTCATAATACAATGACTCCTCTTGAATTTTAGAACGTTGATACATAGTTTCCATTGCTCCTAACACTCCTCCTCGTTCAGTAATTCTATCAAACTCTAGCAACACTGCTTCTTCAACAAGGTCTGTTAATTCTTCAATAATGAAAGCTCCTTGCAACGGGTTTTCATTTTTAGTCAATCCAAGTTCTTTATTGATAATCAATTGAATCGCCATTGCGCGTCGAACAGATTCTTCAGTTGGTGTTGTAATTGCTTCATCATAAGCATTTGTATGCAATGAATTACAATTATCGTATATCGCATACAACGCTTGCAGAGTTGTACGAATGTCATTAAAATCTATTTCTTGAGCATGCAATGATCGACCGGATGTCTGTATGTGGTACTTAAGCATTTGTGCTCTCGCATTAGCTCCATATTTCTTCCCTAAAGCTTTCGCCCATAATCTTCTCGCAACACGACCAATTACAGCATATTCAGGATCAATTCCATTGGAAAAGAAAAATGATAAATTTGGACCAAAATCATTAATATTCATACCTCTGCTGAGGTAATATTCAACATACGTAAATCCGTTTGCTAAAGTGAAACCAAGTTGCGTAATAGGATTTGCTCCAGCTTCTGCGATATGATAGCCAGAAATTGAAACAGAATAAAAATTGCGCACAGCGTTTTTAATGAAATACTCTTGAACATCACCCATTAAACGCAACGCAAACTCTGTTGAAAATATACACGTATTTTGTGCTTGATCTTCTTTTAATATATCCGCCTGAACAGTTCCTCTTACTTGAGTTAAAGTCTTCACTTTAATTTTGTGATATACATTTTCTGGCAATACTTGATCCCCACTTACTCCTAATAAAAACAGTCCCAAACCATCATTACCTTTTGGCAATTCTCCTTGGTAAAATGGACGTTTTGTTTTTTTACTTGAATAAATTGTTTCTATTTTAGCTGTGACTTCTTTTTCAAGTCCATTTTCCTTAATGTATTTCTCACAATTTTGATCGATTGCAGCATTCATAAAGAAACCTAGCATCATCGGTGCAGGTCCATTTATAGTCATTGAAACAGAAGTCATTGGATTAGACAAATCGAATCCTGAATATAGTTTTTTCGCATCATCTAAACAACAAATAGAAACCCCAGAGTTTCCAATCTTCCCATAAATATCAGGACGTACATCAGGATTATTACCATATAAAGTCACCGAATCAAAAGCCGTTGACAATCGTTTTGCTGGCAGACCTTTACTAACATAATGAAATCTTCTATTTGTTCTTTCTGGTCCACCTTCTCCTGCAAACATACGTGTTGGATCTTCGCCTTCACGTTTGAATGGAAAAAGACCGGCAGTATATGGAAATTCTCCTGGCACATTCTCTTGTAGACTCCATTTTAAAATATCACCCCACCCAGTATACTTAGGCATTGCAATTTTTGGAATTTGAGATCCCGACAATGATGTTGTATACGTTTCAATTGATAATTCCTTGTCTCTTACTTTAAATTTAAAAACAGGATCAATGTACATTTTCTTTTTTGCCGTCCAATTTTCAATTAATTCCCAATTTTTAGGATCAAAATTTAATTTCTCATTGTGAAAAGCTTCTTCTAGTCCTTTTATTATTCTGTCTTTATCTTCGATATCAGAGCTTCTCATCGTTTCCAATGAAGAATTAATTCCCCACAATCTATCAGCAACCAACACTTGTTCTTTGACCCAACGATCATAAGCTCGATTGTTCTCTGAAATTTCGGATAAGTATCTTGTTCTTTCTGGTGGAATAACAAAAATCTTTTCAGACATTTCTTGCGTAATTTCAAATGTAGAAGTTAAATCTGCATTTGTTTTCTTCACCATTAAATCCATAATAACCTTGTACAAGGTATTCATTCCTGGATCGCTAAATTGAGAGGCAATTGTACCATGAACTGGCATACTATCTGTGTTCTCATCCCATAAGTTATGGTTTCTTTGGTATTGCTTTCGTACATCTCTCAATGCATCTAAAGCTCCTCGTTTATCAAATTTATTCAATGCAATTACATCTGCAAAATCTAACATATCAATCTTCTCCAATTGGGTTGCAGCACCATACTCAGGTGTCATAACATACAGCGAAAGATCCGAATGCTCAAGAATTTCAGTATCGGACTGTCCAATCCCAGATGTTTCTAGAATAATTAAGTCATATTCAGCTGCTTTCAATATTGTTAATGCTTCAGCTACATGCTTAGACAATGCTAGGTTTGATTGTCTTGTTGCCAAAGAACGCATGTATACACGATCATTTTTAATGGAATTCATTCGGATTCTATCTCCCAAAAGTGCCCCGCCTGTTTTTCGCTTTGATGGATCAACAGAAACTACAGCAATTGTTTTTTCAGGAAAATCAACTAAAAATCTTCGTACCAACTCATCCACCAATGAAGATTTTCCAGAACCACCAGTACCTGTTATCCCTAAAACTGGGACAGCAACCTTTTCAGCCATTTGGTGAACCTCTTCGATTTTTTTTGCTGATTCTTCAGGATAATTCTCAGCTGCAGAGATAAGTCTTGCTATTGTTGGTGCATATTTCTCTTTAACTAGAGTAAGTTCACCAATCAAC
>CAJQQA010000066.1 GCA_905480355.1 uncultured Flavobacteriales bacterium
AGGAGCTTCAGCATGCACCCAATGACCTGCGTTTGCTATTGTTTTGATGTCTACATCAATAAAATGTTCTTCGATGAGAGCAAAGTCATCATCAAGGATATAATTGGATAAGGCACCGCGAATAAATAAAGTCGGAGTAGAAACTTCATCTACTTCAACCTCTCCGAGAATTTCATTCATCTTTTTTTCAAGAATAGGAACATTCATACGCCAAGCCAATTGACCTTTTTCTTTCCAGTAAAGGTTCTTTAATAAGAATTGTTTTATGCCGTTGTTTTCAATATGCGCACTCATTTTTTGCTCTGCTTCTCGTCTGGCTTTAATAGATGGCAGGTCAACAGCATGAATTCCGGCAAGAATATGTTCATGATGCATTGGGTATGCTTTCATCCCAATATCAACAATGACGAGTTTTTCCAGCAGGCCTTCATAATCGATTGCAAACTGCATAGCCACCTTCCCGCCCATGGAGTGTCCAATAAGGTGAAGCTCTTCAAGACCTAGGTCTTGGCAGAGTTCATACACATCATCAGCCATTAGTTGATACGACATCTCATCGTTCCAATCAGAATGGCCGTGATTTCGAAGATCAACAAGGTAAACTTTAAAATACTCAGCTAATTTTTTTCCATGTGTTTGCCAATTGTCAGAAAATCCAAACAGTCCATGAAGAATCATCAATGGCCGACCTTCTCCAAATACGCGGTAGTGCAATTTCATACAGCAAAATTAATAGAAAAAGAAGATGCATACAGAATTTTGGGTATAAAAAAACGCCAAGTGCAGTAAAGCGACTTGGCGTTTTTTATTAAGGATTCAATTATTTTATAACTGAAATTTTCTGTATTTCAAAACGACTACCCTGTGTTATTTTCACTTGATAAAATCCTTCTGAAAGTTCGCCTGCATCGATACTCAACGCAGTGCTTTTATTAAACTCTGAATAATCCTGCATCAATACAATTTGTCCCAATGAATTGATTATTTCAACATTTATTGTTGTATAAAAATCGTTTCCACCATAATTGAAGTAAAAGTTTTTGTCCGATGGGTTTGGATATATATCTGTAAAGTTTTCCTCTGCTAATTCACTTCTAATAGCAATTGTTTTAGCAATCTCAGACTTTCCTTCTAAATCTGTTTGCAGCAATCTATAATAAGTAAGATCTTTAAAAGGAGAATTGTCAACTTCTTCATACATTAAAAACTCATCAGAGTAACCAGCAGCAGCAATTATAGAAAGGACTTCCCAGTTAATTCCATCCTTACTTTTTTCGATTGTAAAATAATTACTGTTCCTTTGACTTGCAGTCGTCCAATATAAATTATTTTTTCTGTCAACATTTTCACCATTAAATGTAAGCAATGAAAGCGGCAATGGAGTTGGAGGTGAACAGCCTAAACCAGCAATACCTGGAGTAGTCCCATCATATGTGAATGTCCAATTTGCCGCGTTTTGCGCATAGTTTTGTACTAACATAACGTAAACTTCACCAGCTACTGCATCAATTGGATATAACCAACCATCCTCAGCGCCAGGCCCATCTACACAACTTCCAAGATTTTCATTCACATCTGTCGACAAAACCGTTGAAGGGGAAGCAACAGGAGATTCATAGGCTAAACCAATTTCAGATTGACCAAGGTTTCCAGGACAAGCATTATTTGCATTTATGGCCCATGTACAACGAATTGGTTCTTCTCCAGTAAAGCCCGGACAAGAAATACCACCATTATAGGGACCCCAAATTTGAAAATCAAAATCTTGACCACCAGCGGGGTTAATTTCGAACTCTATAAAACCTGATGTTTCAATATTAAAATAGACCCATTGAGAATTTCCTTCACCATCTGCTATACAAGTTGTACCTGGTCCAAAACCGTTTCCGATTTCTTGAGGGCTACCCGCATTTGAATTTACTGTAGGATAGTTACCTGATTCACAAACAGTAATTCCGCCTCCGCCTCCGCAATTGTCACCAGTTATAAAGGTGCTATTCTCAGCACTTCCAGTTGAAGTACATGTAACATTTGCTTCCCAACCAGGATCATTTACAGTAGAATTTGAAAAGAATGTAATGTAGAGACAACCTGTATAAGAAACGATAGTTTGCGTAGAGCTTGGAGCTCCATTTGGGTCTACATAAATACCTGCTGAAGTTCCGTAACCTACAATAGGTGAACCTGGACTTGGAGAATCATGTATTAACATATAATCACCCGGTGCTAAATCAAAAGCCGTAAACTCCATTGAAACAAAATCAGCAGGATCATCAGCACAAAACACTGTCGTTGTTGCTGCTTGTGACATACCGTCTGAATAATTACCAGCAGTACCACCATCATCAGTAAATAAGAAATTACAACCTGTGTATGGTCCTTGGCCAATTGGAGCAGTGGTTTGACAATTGGAAATTACAACATCTACGTCGGCGAATGTTGATCCAGTACAACCACCTCCACTAATTGTCCATGTATAAGTATAAGTTCCAGTTGCTGTCATACCATACATCAGCGCGTTCGGATCATTAATATCTGAAATAGTAGCTGTTGCTGGACCAGCAGTTTGAGTCCATATTCCAGCAAAACCAGCTGGTAAAACAGCCGCCATATTAATTGATTCAGGACATCCTGCTAGTGCTGAACCAGCATCAGCAGGTGGTGGAGTCGAGCCAACAATAATCAACATATCATCAGCTACAACACCACAAGAGCTTGTTGTAACTGACCAAGTAAGCGTATATGTATTACCAGTTACAAGACCACTAATAGTTGCTGATGGATCAGTCGCATCATCAAATGTTGGTCCTGCTGGAAGAACAGTCCAAGAACCTGTGTAAGGACTCGGAGACGAGCCTTCTAATACAGTAGACGTAATACTACATTGAGACTGGTCTGCACCAGCATAAACTGCATCATTTGGGAAACCACTTACAACAATTGTTTCTTGTGAAACGTCTGTTCCACAAGCTTCAGTGGCCGTCCATTGTACGACTGTTGTTCCATTTGCCAAGCCATCAATAGTTGTAGTCGGATCGTTAATATCAGCAATTGTACCTGAACCACTCACAATAGACCAAAAACCAGTTGCAGAGGATCCCGTTGCATCAAGTGTTGCTGAAGAAGAACAAAGTGGAAGATTAGAAGCTGTTACTGCTAAAGGTGTTGGAGCAGCCGTAACATTGAAACAATAATCTTCAACTTCACCAAAAGGACCGTCAATAATACAGGGGTCAACTAGACCATCAGTTCCGTTTTCCACTGCTATTCTTATTCTTATTAATCCAGCTTCACCATTGCAGGATATTACATCATTAATAATGTAGGTTTGTGTAGCATCTGCAGAGCCTAAATCATACTGTTCTGATGCTTCAAAAACTCCATTAGCATTCCAATCAATCCAAGCCACAGCAGTATTAACTCCTGCTAAGTAATCAAAATCAATCTCTATGGTAAATGATTCTCCCTGAGTTACCGATACACATGAAGTATTATTGGTATAGCCTGCCCAACCAGATGCAGCAACCAATGCTCCTGAATTTATATTTACATTTGAAAAATTACCTAATGCAGAGTTAGTATATTCAGTATATGATGGGTCTGTATCATCACAATAAGTGGCACAACCAGGACCAGCAGAATTAAAAACCATGTCACTACTACTGCCATTCCCCGACCAAGTAAATGTATAACTCGTTCCTGCAGTCATTCCTGTTACACCTGATGTTGGCGAAGTCGGAGTTGTAATTGATGGGCCAGCTGGAGAAACAGTCCATACACCCCCTGTTCCAGCAGATAAGTCATTCCCTGCAAGAGTTGTTGAAGTTGAACAATCTCCTGGACTTTGATCCGAACCAGCATCTGGGCCAGCAATACAACTTATTGTTGCATTTATTTGTGCTGTTCCCGTACTCTCACATTCTAAAGTTATAGTAACACAGCCTCCTGGAACAGTACCGTTAACAGTTTGATTACTTGTACCGTTTGAGCCTGGGCCGTCGGTATAGTTTAAAGTACCAGTATCTGTTATATAGAACTCATCATCATTATTATTACCTCCATTATTAGCCAGCACAATAGTCCCTAACTCGATCACAACAAGCTCTCCCGGAGCAGCACAAACAGTTAATGTATATACGTTATTATTGACAAATCCCGAACTTTGAGATATAGTAGAAGTTCCACAAGTGTAATCTCCAGAATTTAAAGTAGAACCGTTAAGGGTGAATTGAGCAAACGTGCTCCCGCTCAAAAAAACAAAAGTAACAAGAATAACTGCTATTTGTAGCCAGTTTTTACTTGCAGAATTAGTTGGGATATTGTGAATAGTTTTCATATAAAAGTCATTAAAATTGTACTTGAAAAAATAAGTCAAGACAATATAGTTTACAAAGATACCCTAAATAGATTAGTATCCATACTTTAATAACGCATTTTTCTAATTAATGGTTGCCAAAAAAAGAGGTTTTAATCACTCCAATGAGCAAAACACACTTGCAAACGAATGTTTTCCAAGTACGTTTGTTAATTTGATAGTAAAAATAGATTAGGGAGAACAAGGGTAAATCTATTGAAATAACCCAGAAAAGATATCTAGTAAATTAGGCATTTCAAAACGTGAGGTCGATGCTTCAATCACAGCTTCAGAAGATGAAGTAGAGTTATTTGATTCTTCTACATGTGTCTCTGGTAGGTTTGATAATTTCGTTTCTCCGGTAGTAAATTGGCCGTCATTAATTTTTGCTAATAATTCAACCATTTCATTTAAAGATATTTGATTTTTATCAAAGGCAATTGTCGCAGTATTTACGTCTCTTCCCATTTCAAAATCAAACTCAACAGCACTAATCGCATTTGTTTCCATCAATGATGTTCTGATCGTTCCGCCACAACCCATAACGCATGTCATACCATCAACTTCAATTGTTGCAATTTGGTTGGGAACAACTTCTGCTGTTTCAAGCGTTGCTTCAATGTTCTGCAACTCTTCAGCTCCAGCTTTCTCACCTGATTCACAGGCAACTAAAACGGTAGCTAAAACGGCAAATAAAACAATTTTTTTCATTCGATAGAGTCAATTAATCGCCCACAAATATATGAAATTCTTTCTTTATAGAAAAATAATAAATGTTAAATTGCTGTTAAAACGATAAATATTATATCCATATTCCCTTGTATACAACAGAAGCTAACTTTTACATTCATCAGTTTATTATTCGATATTTTACATTATTTAAATATCCAATAATAAACACTCAACTGAGAAATGATAAAGTGAATAAATGACCACCAGAACCCAACTTTTACATTCATCAGTTTATTATTCGATATTTTACATTTTATAACTTCCAATAAGAGAAAGCGATTAAGCTTTTGATGTTGATAAACTGAAAATAATAAAGTAAATAACACCTTACAGATTCTAATCCATATTACTCTTTGTCGTTTCAATACTCTTTGAGAAAATTGCGATTAGCTGTGAACATTCATCTTGAATGAATTGGATTTCATTTTTTTCAATATATTTTTTCCTTTTTATTAACTCAAGTGCATTTTTTGTTTCTCTCAATTCTTTCAAAACTATCTTCAATTTGTGTACAAAATCTTTTCGAGACTCCGCAGCTTGTGCCTCTCCATAATTTAATGTTGGAGAAATTGATGACCTCGCTACCTGTTTAAATAAATATTGCGCGATATATGTTTTCGGTAATTTTTCTATTGTATCAATAACAGAAACTGAGAAACTAATAAGCCTCTCTTCTAAATCGTATTTTTTATTCATGTATAATAAGTTATGAAAAAATATTCGGTAAAATTGACAGGGATGTTTTTAAACTCCCAATAATAAAAAGCGATTAAGCTTTTGATAGTGATCAACTGAAACACTTCGACAAGTTCCGCGGAACAGCTCAGTGTGAAAATAATAAAGTGAATGAATGACCAACAGAAACTAACTTTTACATTCATCGGTTTATCATTCGATATTTCTCATTTTCAAACCGTATCTTTGTAAAAAAATAAGCGTGAAAATTAAAAAAGCTGAATTTGTTATTTCGAACACTAATATTGATTTGTGTCCGAAAGACGGTATGCCCGAATATGCTTTTATCGGCAGATCGAACGTTGGAAAGTCTTCCCTAATAAACATGCTGACAGAGCGCGCTAAGCTGGCTAAGATTTCAGGTCGCCCAGGTAAGACACAGCTAATCAATCATTTTGTAATTAATGACGAATGGTACCTTGTCGATTTGCCAGGATACGGTTATGCTAGAGCTTCTAAGACATCGCGTTATGCATGGGAGAAGTTTATTGCCGAATACCTCACTAAAAGAGAAGAGCTGGTGAACGTTTTCGTTCTTCTTGACTCACGTCTTGAACCTCAAAAAATTGACATTGAATTCATGAATTGGTGTGGTGAAAAAGGCATTCCATTCTCCATGGTTTTTACAAAAATTGATAAGATTTCAAGCTCTGTTTTACAAAAAAACCTTGCAAAGTACAAGCGAGAAATGCAAAAAAACTGGGTAGAAATACCGCCTGTTTTTACAAGCTCAGCAACCTCTAAATTTGGGCGAGAAAAATTACTTAACTACATCGAAACCATCAATAACGCTATAATAGAAAGCAAAAAACAGCAAAGTCTTTCCCAAAAGTGACCTATGTCACATTGAAAGTGATCGTTTATTCCGAAATTTGTTGTAGAAATAAACGCATACCTATATATTATGATAGTAGAACAATTATACACGAAATGCTTAGCTGAAGCGGCATATTACATAGAGAGCAAAGGAGAAGTCGCCATTATTGATCCAATGAGAGATATTGCGCCTTACTTAAAAATGACAAAAGACAACGGTGCAAAAATCAAGTATGTTTTTGAAACACACTTCCATGCCGATTTTGTTTCTGGTCATGTCGATATTCAAAGACAAACTGGCGCTCAAATTATTTATGGGCCAACAGCAAAAACAAGCTATGATGTTATAATAGCAGAAGACAATCAAGAATTTAAAATTGGAGATGTTACCATTCGTGTCATACATACTCCAGGACATACTCTAGAGTCATCGACTTATCTTTTGATTGATGAAAATGGAAAGGAAACAGCATTATTCACAGGTGACACATTGTTTCTTGGTGATGTTGGCCGCCCAGATTTGGCAATTAAAGGGGATTTAACACGAGAAGAATTGGCTGGAATGCTCTTTGATTCGTTGAGAAACAGAATCATGCCCTTCGCTGATGACATGATAATCTACCCGAGTCATGGTGCAGGTTCATCGTGTGGTAAAAACATGAGCTCTGAAACAGTTGGTACGCTCGGTGATCAAAAAGCAAACAATTATGCTTTACGTGCTGATATGACAAAAGAAGAATTCGTGAAAGAAGTTACACACGGTATTCTACCCCCTCCACAATATTTCGCGAAGAATGCCATGATGAATAAAATGGGGTATTCTTCTTTTGATGATGCCTTAAATGGAGGTAACAAAGCGCTCTCTTTGAGTGATTTTAAAACTCAAGTTGAGAATGGTGCCTTGATATTAGATGTTCGTAATCAAACAGATTTTGTTAAAGGGTTTATTCCTAATTCACTTTTTATTGGACTTGATGGAACTTTTGCCATGTGGGTAGGTGCTTTAATTGAAGATATCCATCAAAAAATAGTGTTAGTTGTTGATGAAGGTCGTTCCGAAGAAGCTGTAACTCGATTAGCTCGTGTTGGATATGACAATGCTGTTGGTTATTTAGAAGGTGGAATTAATGCTTACACAAAAGAATTAAGCACGATAAAATCGATCAGTGCTGCCCAATATGCTACTTTAGAAAACACTTCTACAATTGATGTAAGAAAGCCTGGAGAATATTTATCAGAACATGTTTTGGATGCAATTCATCACCCACTTGACTACATGCTATCAGAACTTGACAAAATTGAGACGTCAATGCAACATCATATTCATTGTGCTGGTGGTTACCGAAGTGTTATCGCAATTTCTCTTTTAATGCAACAAGGGTATACTGATCTTGTAAATGTTGAAGGTGGATACGATGCGATTAAGGAAACGAGTGCCGCTCGCTCTGAGTTTGTTTGTCCAAGTACACTTTAGCAAGAAAATAAGCGAATAAAATACAAAGTCGTTCAGATAAGTTCTGAGCGACTTTTTTTTGGTTTAAGTTTTCCTTAGATTTACCCGATGCAAAAAGAAGACAAGCTTAAAGAGATTATTTCCCATGCAAAAGAATACGGATTTGTATTCCCTTCATCAGAAATTTATGATGGTTTATCAGCAACTTATGACTACGGTCAATTAGGATCTGAATTAAAGAACAATATCAAATCGTATTGGTGGAAATCAATGGTGCAAATGAATGAAAACATTGTCGGTGTTGATACCGCGATATTCATGCACCCTTCTGTTTGGAAAGCTTCCGGTCATGTTGATGCATTTAATGACCCGTTAATTGACAATAAAGATTCTAAGAAAAGATACCGAGCAGATGTACTCATTGAAGATGTTATCGAAAAGATTAGAGGGAAAATAAATAAAGAAGTTGCCAAAGGAGTGAAACGTTTTGGTGATGACTTCAATAAGGATGAATTTCTAGCGACGAATGTAAATGTTCTCCGCAACAAAGAAAAAATCAAGGGTATTGAAGATAGAATGCGAACTTCTTTAGAGAGTGAAGACCTTGAAGGTGTTTACAATCTAATAATGGATTTAGAGATCGCCTGCCCAGTTTCTGGTTCTAAAAACTGGACAGAGGTTAGGCAATTCAACCTAATGTTCTCTACAGAGTTAGGTTCTGTATCTGGAGAATCTGCGAAAATCTATTTGCGGCCTGAAACTGCTCAGGGTATTTTTGTAAATTTCTTGAACGTTCAGAAATCTGGTCGAATGAAGCTTCCTTTTGGAATTGCTCAAATTGGAAAGGCCTTCAGAAATGAGATTGTTGCGCGTCAGTTCATTTTTAGAATGCGAGAATTCGAACAGATGGAAATGCAATTTTTTGTTCGACCTGGTGAAGAAATGAAATGGTACGAACACTGGAAAGATCAACGAATTCAATGGCACAAGAAATTAGGTCTAGGTGATGACAATTACCGCTTCCATGACCATATTAAAATGGCACATTACGCCAATGCTGCTGCAGATATCGAATTTGATTTTCCTATGGGCTTTAAAGAGCTTGAAGGCATTCACTCTCGTACTGACTTTGATTTGAAACAACACGAACAACTTTCTGGCAAGAAATTACAGTATTTTGATCCAGAAATCAATGAAAACTATGTTCCTTATGTTGTGGAAACGTCTATTGGATTAGATAGAATGTTTTTGGCAATATTAAGCTCTTGTCACAAAGTGGAAAAGCTAGAGAATGGGTCAGAACGTGTTGTACTTTGTTTACCACCTGCTTTAGCACCATATAAGGTTGCAGTTATGCCGTTGACGAGAAAAGATGAGCTTCCTGAAAAGGCAAAATCAATATTAGCGACATTAAAGACGGAATTCAACTGTCAGTATGATGAAAAAGATTCGCCAGGAAAAAGATACCGTAGACAAGATGCGATTGGAACACCTTACTGTGTAATGGTAGATCATCAAACGCTTGAAGATAATACTGTGACTATTCGTGACAGAGATACTATGGAACAAGAAAGAGTTTCAATTGATCAGCTGACAACTATCATTGGAGATAAAGTTTCGATGGCCGAGCTTCTGAAGTAATCTATTGAACTCTAATAAAGAAAATTGAAGTGACTACTAGTAATCTATCGAGACAAGTATGGGCGCTATTCACAAAGAGCGCAATTGCTCTAATTTGTTCAGTTGTACTATTTTCTTCTTGTGATAAATTCAGCAGGAAACACGAAGTTTTTAAAGACTGCTCAGGCGTTTATCTCTTAAAAGGTGGTGAGGAATTAAAGGTGTGTAACGAACAAATTCTCGCTCAATATGTCACTGGAGATAAAATTGATGTCACATTTGACGAATTAGCAGAGTGCTTTGGGCTCATTGAAGATGCTAATTGCAGTGTATCCCATGGATATGAAAGCTTGATTGAAGTAACTAAAATCAAATAATTACAGCCAGCTAAACATGGCGTCAAGATCTTTAGGCTTTACCCATTGACTCATGTTTTTTTCAAGATTTTCTCTTAATTCTGCTTTTGTATAAACATCGTTTTTTCCGATTTCTCGAACGAGCTTAGTTGGATCAGGTTTGTCAAGTGTTATTTCTTTCGCAAAATAGATGACTCCTCCATCTTCTGTCGCTAAACCAAGAATTGCTCCAGGCAATCCTCCAAAACCCTCTGGTCCTATAGAAGGGACAATATCGACAGAAAACCAAGCGTAAATTCGTGTAGAATCATTCATGTACCAAATTGCTTTTCGACAATCATAACCACCAATATTCCTTTTACTTTCTGTTACTTTCCATTCCTTTTTTTCTATCGCGTCTTTTATGTATGTGTCTTCTCCTCCAAAGTCCAATATGGTAAGCTTTTCATTCGCACTTAGGTCCAAATAGACATGGTTTTGACTTGTTAAGTATCGCGACATCCATCCGCCTCCCTCTTCCTCGTCAGAAACGATAGGGATAAAGGCAGACATTGTATCATTGAAAATAAGTTCAAATTTTTCAACTTTTGATTTTGTGTCCTTGTTAATAAATCGCTTCATTCTTTCATCGCCTGCAAATTTCTTCTGAAGATTTGTTTTTCTTTCGAACACTATTCTCCCAGATGTTACTTGTGCAAATGATACCGATGACACTAATGTTACGGTGATTACAGCTAATAAGTTTTTAATACATCCCATTGAAACCATTTTCTTCTGCTTTTCTATTGTTAAATCGTAAAGTCACTTTTAATAAAAAGTAACGTGATATGATTGTTGTTCTATAATCGGTAATAATATTCCCATTTACTTGTCTCGAAGCATTAATGTTTTGATTCAATAAATCTTTACCCACTAATGCAACAACTAAGTTGTTCGTTTTCAAAAAGGATTTACTTACTTCAGCATTCCAAACAAAGTACTCCAGGTTATAGAATCCTTCCCCTTCCTGTGTGTTCTTGGTATAAGTCCCTTCAGAGGCAATAACAAACCCTTTAGGCAATCTCCATTTGAATCCAATTTCATATTCTTGTGTTGAAAAAGGTGAGTTAGAAACACTACTTAATGAACTCGTTGGATTGCTGTATGACCATTGATTTCTAATTCCAATCTCTAAAGAATCAAATTCAAGTTGGAAATTAATATTACCACCCAAAGAAATATTATCGGTTTTGTTTTCTGCGCCTTCAATAATGCTTACGTTTCGATTAAATGACGAATTTAATCCTGGTCGAAGATTTAACTTTCTACTGAAAAAAGGGAAGCTTCCCCATGCATATAGCCCAGAGTTTATGTTTCCATTAACATTTACAGTTTTAGAAATTGTTCTTCCGAATTGATCATATTCCGTTGAATTACCAAACGCATTATCAACAAAATTAATATTAGCTCTTCCTCCAAAATACTGTCCTTTCATTGCTTTAAACGAACCGAATCCGAGCGTAAGTGAATGCGTATAATTCGGAACTAAATCTGGATTTCCTTCTTGAATTCTATTTGGATTGGTGTTGTCAATAACTGGGGCCAATGCATTGATAGAAGGTTGACTAGAACTTGTTCTATAATTCAATGTTATATTAGACACCTTACTAGGGCTAAATTCGTATCTGAATCTAGGCAACAAATTCGTAAAGTTTTGATGTATTTCATTTCCACTTATCTTATTCACATTAAGGATGTCAATATTACGAACTCTTGCACCAAAACTTAAGTTGTGTTTCTTTGTTCCTAAAAGCAATCTCAATCCAGCACGGTGTTGCTGACGAGCATTGTCAAATATATTTGACAGGTCTGCTCTATAGCCCGTATATGAACCATTCAACTCATTATCATCATATGCTTCCTTGTCTTGTTCGCTGAAACCGTTTTCATAAAGGTATTCAAACTCCAATCGCAATGATTTAGACAAGGGTTCAATATAGACTATATTACCATAATGACTTAATGAAGAATTATCATTTGTCTTTTTCTGGTCTGTTATAGAATCTGGTTCACTCACAATGATTGTTCTCGAATCTAACTTCTCATCCGTTTGATTATCCGAAAGTGCAACATTGTATCTAACTTCCAATTCTCTCTTTTTCTTTTTGAATTTTCTCTTCAATTTCACTTGGCCGTCTAAGCTGTATCCTTTTGAATCGGTTGAATTATCAATTGTCGTTCTT
>CAJQQA010000067.1 GCA_905480355.1 uncultured Flavobacteriales bacterium
GCATTTTTATGCGCATAAAAAAAGCCCCACATTTCTGAAGGGCTATTTTGAATTGATATTATTTCATCAATGATTTTATTTCATCGTCATACTTCCCTCTTATTTAAGTAATTCTTCAATTTGCTCAGTGGTAGTGGCTGATTTAAGTGATCTTTCAAGATCCTTTGTTTTAGTGTCTACAAGTAATATGACACGGTCGCTCAATGCCTTAGCTTTTTCAAGGAAGTTGATGATTACTTCGTAATCATCAGATTGATTATGTTTTTTGATATATTCCGTATGAAGCTTTCTATAACTATTATATAATTTTTTCTTTTTGATTTTGTACACATTTTTCCCTTCATAGGCAGTTTTTATCTGATCTAAAACTGTATAAGCTTCATTAAGAGCTTTATCACTTTTTTGCATAGCTTGTTGCGCTATATTATATTTTTCTACTTGCTTTTTTTTCAGTTCTGCCTCTAGGCGTTCAGCTTCTGCTGCTTCTCTAGCAAGTTTCTCTGCTTCTAGGCGTTCTGCTTCTGCTTGTTCTTTAGCAAGCTTTTCTTGTTTTGTTTCTTGTTTTTCCAACACATAAACTTTAAATGAATCCCAATAATATTCAGAATTCACAAAAGATGAGTCTCCTGGGAAATCATTTGAAAAAAGTGCATCTTTAAACATTTTCGCGAAATGATCTATTAAATAATTATTATACTTCTGTACTCTGCGAAATGGAATATCTTCCAATTCTTCCGGATTAGTATTTGATAACGAATGTATTTTATTAAAATATTCCATTTCTTCGGGGTCTGCCTTTTTTGACTCAATGACATTACCAGATTGTATGTTCCTGGTAACATTCAAAGTTAAAAAGCCATGATTATATTCCCTAATGTATTCCGTTCCTCCTTCAACTATTGAAGTTTTACCGTGGAGAAACCCTTTTTCATCACAATTTCCTTTTACATAGTTTTTTCCTTTTGAAGATTTAAAATCACCAATTACTGTATTGTTATTAAATTTTAGTAGTCCTGATTCAGTAATTTTATTTTTCTCATTGTCATATACAGATGAAGACCATTCTCCATGGGGCCATCCATTTTTGTAATTCACGTTTGATGTAACTTTTCCGTTGTTGCCAGGAATTTTTACCGCCACAATATGAGACCATCTTCCATTTTTTAGATTTTTAGAATAATTTCCCTTAATTGAAATGGATATTTTGTTAGATGATTTCATGCCAAACTCCGTTCCATTCATATTAGCAGAATATGTAAAACTTCCATTTTTTATTCGTTCATAATTACTATTTTCAGTATAGGTATAATTAGCTTTTCCTTTTATAAAACTAAAATCTCCGGATAATTTATACTCTCCTGAGTAATTACTTTGAGTAAATGCCTTACTTTTAAACATCAAACAGGAAATTAAAATTAAGCAAGATAAAATTATTGATTTGTTCATAATAGATTGAATTTTGGATTAAATTATAAGGCAATTATACAATAAATAATTGGTTTTCAAATTAAAACGCGAACATCTTTATTCTAAAGTGTTGATTTGTAGACTTCTTGTTAAGAAGGTATTCCTTTGTGAAAAATAGAATCATCAGCCTCCGAATATATTAATTTTTTTTCTAACTTTAAAATGTATGAAAATAATTGATGTTTTAAAATATGATGGACCTAATAATGTCCTCATATGGAAATGGCGCTCAGAATCTAATAGTTCACGTGAGCAAGAACTGCGTATGGGGTCTCAATTGGTTGTTAACCAGTCTCAGGAGGCATGTTTTTACAAAGGGGGAGAGTTACTTGACGTCTTTGGCCCTGGAACTCATACCTTATCAACTAAAAATTTACCTATTTTATCGAGTCTTGTAGGTTTAGTATTTGGTGGAGATAGCCCTTTTGTAGCTGAAGTTTATTTTATAAATAAGGCGGTGTCAATGGATGCCAAGTTTGGTCTTGTTCCTTTCAATATGATTGAGCCAACTTTTAAGGTTCCTATCCCTGTCTCATGCAGAGGTTCGTTTGCACTTGTTGTAGAAAGCCCAAAGTTGTTTCTAACTAAAATGGTTGGAACAGTTAAGGATTTTGATACTAATACACTCTCTGAATTATTCAGGGGTGTAATCTCAGAAAATGTAAAAAATACGATTACAAAAATAAGTCGTGAACAAAACCTAAGTCCTTTGGAATTAGAGTCCATTGTTCATGAAGTAGGTGAAGCGGTTAAGTCCATTATTAATTCTCATTTACAAGAATTTGGCTTAACCCTTAAATTGTTTAATATTGAATCAATCCCTGTATTAGATGAAGATCAACGTGTAAAAGATGTTGTTGCTCAATTTCAAAAAATCATGGCTGAGGATGTAGATGAGCGTTTGCGTCTAAAGCGACATGCAGATAATCTGGAAACCTACAAAGTTGAACGAAGTTTTGATACAACTGAAAAAGCTGCAGAAAATATTGGTGGCGGAGAAGGTGGCGGAGCAGGAGGTATTCTAGGAACAATGATAGGATTAGGAATGGTAAATCCTATTGCTCAACAAATGGGGGATATGATGTCAAAAAACACCACTAGTTCTGCAATTACTTCAGGCTCATCTAACGGGAACACAATTGAGCTTCTAAAGCAGTTAGGAGAACTTAAAGATGCAGGAATTTTAACTGAAAAAGAATTCACGGAGAAGAAAAAGGAACTTCTGGATAAGCTCAAGTAAAAAAAAAATAACGACAATTGCATGAAAAATATTTTTCTTTTTGGAGGTATAATAACCATATTAATGAATTCCCTGGCTGGAATTATTCTCACTAGCTTTCCTACATATAATTGGGTTCTAGCTGATGTTAGTATACTTTTTTCAGTGGGCTTGATTTTTGTTCTATACACTCGCTTTCTCGACAATGCTTTTAAAATTGCATTTACTTTTTTATTTCTTATATCTGGATTATTTCGTTATGTGCTTAGTCTGTTTGCTAATTCAGAGATTGAAAATAATTGGATCCTACTGATGATAGGAGGCTTATTATTTATCGAAGTATTCATCTTCATCTTTGGTGTTGTTTTAATAAAGAAGTAAATGTATCAAGAAGAGATAGAAAAACTAATCCAATATGCCCTTGTTGACGGAAATATATCTGCCAAGGATCGTGAAGTTTTATATAGAAAAGCTTTTGATGCGGGCATTGATAAGGATGAATTTGAAATGGTACTGAATGCTAGAATTTATGAATTAAATAAAAATCAACAAAGTATTGATAAAAGCCAGAGTGAAAAACCAATCACTCAAAAAATAAATAAAACACACAACAAATGCCCAAACTGTCAAGCAAACATTGATGCATCCTCTACCACATGTGACTATTGCAAGTATGACATTGTAAATAGACAATCGAACGCTTCTATCCAGTATCTATTTAAATTATTGAATGAAGCTGAGGAGGGAAGAAATAGCGATCCATATGGGATGTTCTCGTCCATCGGAAAGTTGTTTTCTGAATCATTTTCTCAGATATATGGTCCAGGAAAGGTTGATAGAAAAAAAATTGAAATTATTTCCAGTTTTCCTATACCTACGACAAAAAATGATATCCTTGAATTTCTAGCATTGGCTTTCCCTAAGGCAAAACCGATTGGAAATATTTTTACACGAAATTCTGAAAAGAATAAACTTCATAATCAATTTGTACAGGTTTGGAAAAGTAAATGCGAACAAATCATTTTGAAAGCTAAATTTTCCATGAAAGATGACAATGAAACCTTGACTGAAATTTTGCATTATGGAAAAGAGTTAGAGATTGTATAAAACATGATTTTTCCTGACTCTTCTATTTCTGAGTAGAGTCTTCATTGCTAGCAATGTTCAAGGCTAGAAAGTCGTTTACGCTATTTGCCAAGGTTTAATTTAAAGTTAGGAATAGTTTTTCGGCCAGAAATCATCAAACGAAGCATAAACCTTTATGCTTTTTAGCAGTTTTTAGCTGAATTATATTTTATGTAATGCATTTATTCGATTAAGTTATGACTCGGAAACATTATGCCCTATTGATGAATTGCCATGACTGAAGATGCGTGTTCAGTTAAAGGTCAATCCAACTGCCTCTAATACTTCAACCCACCCCCAGCAATAGAAACTCCTGCCCTGAAAATGGTCTTGCGTTTTTTAGTAAATATGCGAAAATTTAAATTCAAGCGAACTTCTATATAGGATGGGGTGATTTTACCAAATATATCTGATCCCTAGGGCTGCTCCCCATCCAAGTCCAGAGTTATCGCCAATAAGATCTACCATTGGTCTAAAATCAATGCTTAATAAAATAGGTAAATTTAACTCATTGAAGTCATATTCTAAGCCTATTTGACCGCCTAAGCCTATATTAATATAGTTTTTTGAATCATCATATGAATAAAATCCAAGGGAAGCTCCTGGCCCTACATACCAATTCAAACCGTTGGAAATATTCCAATTCCAGTGATAGATGCCAGTTAAAAATATTCTGCTGTGATTTCTATTACCTCCAAAACCTAAATCTAATTCAAGCCTATTCATTTCTCCAAGTCCATGCTGATAAGATATTTCTGCACCATTTACCTCTCCATTTCCACCAAGTCTTAATCCTATTGCATGAGGATTTACTTGGCTCTGTGCATATAGCCCAATAAATAAAATAATATAGCCAATTAAATATTTCTTCATAATTTTATATTTAGATATTCCCAACGCGTATGGTTTTTCAGTTCCACTTTGTTTGTTTTTGTGGTTTCAGGACTAAACGCTTTTGACGCAAAAATAGCAACTTAATTTAAAATAATCTTTCTTTCATCCTTTAACTTGCAAATAGCAGTTATGTGCTATAAAAAAACAAGACTTTTTCTCGATTATTCACGTTGTATTTTTTTTTAGCTGTTTTATGGGTCTCTCTTTTATAAAGATCTGTACCATTGTACCATTGGAATTGGAATTGGTATAAGATCACCATCGGCAATCACTCCTGTGAACCCAAACTGAATTGACTGGCCTTCTGATTGATGCCATCGAACCCCAGGAATAAGCAAGGCAAAACCATTACCGTTCCCTGAAGGCATAAGAATGAATGAGTCAAAGACCAAACTAATTTTAGGAGATACTTTTGTCATTCCAGCAACGCTTGTAATTGCTTGACCATTAACGAATCCATCGAACCAAACAGCTCCATAACCTCCAGAAAAGGCAATGTTTGATTTTCTGCTCCCAAAAGATAATGTTGCAAAAGGCAGAGCTCCACCAAACCTTGGTGCTGCCCATGAACCAAAGCCTATCAAGCCACCTAAAGCAAATTGTGTTTTTTCACCGAGCTCCCAACTTTTCTTTATTGTTCCAATAATTGGTATACCTAACCATGAGGTCATGATACCAACGCCGAGATTATCGCCTAAAC
>CAJQQA010000068.1 GCA_905480355.1 uncultured Flavobacteriales bacterium
ACCTAGCCCGCTTTTGGTAAACATGGTAATGGCTGGTAAGCATGGAATTAAATCTGGAGAAGGATTTTATTCTTGGGGTCATGGCACCAAAGATTTAATAGTAGCTGATAATTTTAAGTAAACTTTGTAAGTATTTAATTAATAGTATGCCCAACCGAGAACATTAAAGTTCTCTATCGTGTAATAAGAAAAAAAATATTTATGGAAATTTTGGGTATTTAGAAAAGTCTCTTTTCCTTTTCTCTAAGAAAGCGTTTCTGCCCTCTTCAGCTTCATCTGTCCCATATGCTAATCGCGTAGCTTCACCAGCGTATACTTGCTGACCAACAAGACCATCATCAATAAGATTGAATCCAAATTTCAACATTTTTATTGCTGTAGGACTTTTCGTCATGATTTCTTGTGACCAATCATAAGCAGTTTGCTCTAATTCATCATGAGGTACAACTTTATTGATCATTCCCATATCGAATGCTTCTTGAGCAGAATAATTAAATCCTAAGAAAAAGATTTCTCTTGCTCTTTTCTGACCAATTTGTCGTGCTAAGTAAGCAGAACCAAACCCACCATCAAAACTGGCAACATCAGCATCTGTTTGCTTGAAAATTGCATGTTCTTCAGAAGCCAATGTCAAATCACACACTACATGCAGGCTATGTCCACCTCCAACAGCCCAACCTGGAACCACAGCGATCACCACTTTATTCATAAAACGAATCTGACGTTGAACATCCAATATATTGAACTTGTTCACACCATCGAGTCCTTCATATCCTCTTTTTGCTCGAACACGTTGATCTCCGCCAGAGCAGAATGCCCATACTCCATCTTTTTCTGAGGGCCCCTCTCCGGTAATTAGAACAACTCCTACCTCTTGACTTTCATGAGAAATAATTAAAGCATCCAGCAGTTCATCAACAGTCTTTGGCCTAAAAGCATTGCGCACCTCTGGGCGGTTGAATGCAATTCTTGCCACTCCATCGGCAATTTTAAAGGTAATGTCTTTGTATTCCTTTACTGTTTTCCAATTGATAGTGTCGTCGTTAGTTTCCAATGTTTCTTTGTTTTTCAAAATTATTATTGCGTCACGAAAGTATATGTGATTCTACCCGCCTGAGATTTTTTATTATCAAAAGAGAATCGAGACATTTTTGCATATTTTACTGCCTGTTCGATCATACAAGAATTAGCGCTTTGGCTTTGTGTTTCATCATAAGTAGCAGAAACCACGTTTCCATTTTGATTTACCTTAATCATAACTGTCACTAACCCAATAGCTCCATAGCCACAAGTATATCCTGGGTTTCTAACAAACCAATTATTTTTCTTGTGCGCATCACGACCTTGCAAAACCCAATCAACCATCACTTTCCCAGCAAAAGCTTTATCGCCTCTATTTGCATTGGATTGATTCGGTTGATTCTCTTCTTGTGAAGAAGCGTCTAATCTTCTTTCATTGATTTCCGAGCGAATTTCTGCACGCGTTTTATCTCCCCCAGCTTCATCATACATCTGGCGTTCCAAATCTCGTAATTCCTCTTCAACCATGGCATCAACGTTATTAATTGAATAGCTTTCATACGTCCGTTCGCGTTCATCATTAACATCTCTAGCCATATTTTTGATGTTTTGCGTATAATCAGATGGTAATAGAATATTGTCTGCCTTGAGTCTAATTTCTTCCTTTGGAACTTCTATATAAGATCCATCATGAAAGGCCTCATAAACATCAATACGTGGAAAAGATTTCCACATTAAATAGAGGAAAATAATCAAAAATACACTTAAGGATGCTAATAATCCATATTTGTATTTATCAAGAAGTTCTAATAGATTATTCAATTTTCCCGCGTAATTTGATTCGTTGATCGTTATCCATATTCAGGTATTCAATGCATTCCCCTTTCCTTAAAGATACAAAATGATTGTCAAAAAGTTCAATCCGATTAAATTCTAAAGGAATAAGTAAAGAATCATTCTTATAGACACCATATTTTTCTCCATTAAAAACTTTAAAAAAATCATTGCCAAGATAATCGATCGAGCTAAAGGAATTAGGAATCAATTGGTTTCCATTTACATCCAAAACCCCGATTGAATCATCCAGGCGAGTTATTGCAAATTTCTGATCCACTACATCAATTGTTTGATACAAAGGAGAAATCAATATTTTGTTTGTAAGACTAAGTATCCCCCATTTTCCTTCTTTAAAAAATGGAATAAACTTTTCACTTTTACCTAGGTTTTCATATTCAACGTCCGTAATAATATCTCCATACTTATTTATCCGACCATATTTACCATCAATTACAACGATTGCTGTACCATTTTCAAATTCTCCCTTTAATTTATAATTGGGAAATATATTGAAGCTCTTATTGAATGCTATTTCCCCAGAGGGAACAATATAAAATACACTATCATTTCTGATTGCCATTGCAATACCATCACTAAAGCGACTTATGTACTCATAACTTGGCAGCATCAAAGTGTCATTACCAAAAGTGATCAGCCCGAGCAAACCATTTTCTCCAAATGTATATATAGAATCAGACACCGAATTGAAATCACTGTAATTAGGAGTGATTATATATTGACCTTCTCCATTTAACAACCCTTTACCAAGCTCAGTTTCAACAGTTGCAAGTCCATTATTCATGTCGCTTATGTTAACATAAGTTTCAGTGTTCATCCTATTCCCATTGTAATCAACATAATAATAATTCTCACCTTCAGAAACATAAACAATTCCTTCTGACAGCATACCAATATCCTCATATTTACAGGTTAATAGCTCCTTCCCGTTTCGGTCTATCAGACCTATATAATCTCCTTTTTCAACAATGTAACGACCGTAATTGTTATCTGTTACCGAGGTGTAATCAGCTTTTACTTGGATTTCTCCGCGCATATTAATCAACCCAACTTTATCATTATAACCAAATCGAGAAAGTCCATGCTCCATTTTAGATAAAAACTGAAAAACTGGCTCAATAACGACCTCACCGGCTAAGTTCATCATTCCATATAGCCCCTTCTCAATAAATGGAAGAAAATTAGTCATTGCTAGATTCAAATCTGATTTTACTTGATCTATATTCTTGGCTTGTGGATAGGTCTCTAAAAACAATTGTATCCTCTCTAGAGAATAATCAAAGAGAAAAACTTGGTAAAACTCTTCCCAAGCTATTTGTGAAAATGAATTAGCGGAGTAATTGAGAACAAAGTCTTCATAGCTTGCAATGGTATTGATTTCTGTTATATATCTAAAAATAAACTCATCTGCTTCAGATCTTTGAGGGCTATTTGGATGATCATTTACAAATGAAACATAGGAAGCAAGTGTTCCTTCAATAGTAAGCTCTTTGAATTGTGAATTGTAGAAGTTTTGTTCCGCTAAATCAATAAAGCTACTTTCTGGGTATTTTCCAATAAACACTTGATAGTCTAATGCAGAATTACTGAGTACGGCACCAAAAAATGCAATTGAATCACGTGAATAAATAGCGCTGCCATATTCTTTTGACCAAGGGTGCATAATTACAAAATTAGCATATGCATTTTCAGTATTTATGTCCCCTACTGAGTGAAATATCTTTGAGCTGATCTTTAATTTAAGTGAATCAATTCCTTCACAGGTCCAACCGAACAATTTCCATTTTTCTTTTTTTCGCTCCTTTGTTAAATCCCAAGTTGAATCCGAAATGAGAATATAGTGGTAAGCTGAATCAAGATTATAGAAAGGATTATCATCTCTTGAGTAAATTGTTGCTAAGCCAAAAGAAGCAGGGGAAGAATTGTACTTCATTCCTTTTAATAATCTCTTTTTAGCCCTAAAATAATCTTTGACCAACAACGCTTCATAACCACGTTTGATCCCTGATGCATACGAAGTATTACTAACAGTCAACAACAGCAAGGTTAAAAAAAAAATAAGTTTTTTGACTTTCACGTTATAAAGATAATTCTTGTTACTTATGAGGCAAAGATTAGACCAGAAAGTTATGCCCATTGATCATGTGCATATCAATGTGCTTTTATCTTATACTTTTATGAAAGATTGGGCAATGAGTCTAAAGAGAATTGCGTACTCATGATAAATTTATCATTAGAATAGAAATTCTGTCTATCCTCATATAGCAAAAATAAAAAAACCGCTCTAATAAAAATTAGAACGGTTTCAAATATGTTGCGTATTTGACTATTTCTTACGTTTACCGAAACGGTTGTTAAATTTATCAATACGACCTGCAGTATCGACAAACTGAGCAACTCCCGTAAAGAATGGGTGTGATTTATGTGAAACATCTAACTTAATCAGAGGGTATTCGTTTCCGTCTTCCCATTTAATTGTTTCGCTTGTGTTTGCACATGATGGGCAAACAAATGCGTACTCGTTAGTCATGTCCTTAAAAACAACTAGTCTATAATTCTCTGGGTGTATATCTTTTCTCATTACTATTCAATAATATTTCTAAATTCGCCTAAAATTGGAATGCAAAGATAATATACTTTTTTAATTACCCCACTCTAAAAAACATTTTTTCAAACAAAATATTTCACAGCAAAAATACGTTAAGTTTGTATTAGCGTTATTACTTTATGAAAAAATCATTTTTATATTTCTTCCTTTTTGTATTAATAGGCTTAACATTAAGCACATCTAGTTGCAAAAAACCTCTTTCGTTTTCTAATGAGAATCTATCTTTTAGTCAGGATACTATTTTTTTCGACACGGTTTTTACTACGATTGGTTCAGTAACAAAGAAATTCAAACTCTATAATACCTCTAATAAAACAGTTAACATTGAACAAATTGAGCTCATAGGAGGCAGTTCTTCTTCTTTTCGGATTAACGTTGATGGTGTTCCAGGTACATTTTTTGACAGTCAAGAATTGAAAGGCAATGACAGCTTATTTATATTTGTTGAAGTTACACTTGATCCAAATAACCTAACAAATCCTATGGTAATTGAAGATCAAGTCCGTTTTCGTACAAATGGAAAAGACCAGTTTGTTACTCTCGTAGCATGGGGGCAAGACGCTTATTTTCATTATTCGTACATTTCCGCTAATATTTTTGACATAAACTCAGGAACATGGCCTAACGATAAGCCACATGTTATTTATGGCGCAGCTTTTATTGACTCCGCCGAAACGCTTAACATTCAAGCTGGAACTCAGGTTTTCCTTCATAAGAATGCTGCATTATATGTGTATAAAGGAACACTTAATATAAATGGTACATTGGGCAACGAAGTTACATTTCAAGGTGATCGGCTTGAAGCTTTTTATGATGATGTTTCTGGTCAATATTTTGGTATTTTCTTTGATCAAGCATTTCCTAGTACAATTAATTACGCAATAATAAAGAATGGAACCTCAGGTATTCAAGTAAATGGACAAGATCCAAGCGCTACAGGATACACATTAACGGTAACAAATACTATCGTTAATAATTGCTCTTCCTATGGTATATTCTTGTACAATGGAGATCCAAACCATTTTGCTGGTAGCATTAAAGCAGAGAATTGTATTCTTTCAAAAAATGGCGTTCATTCTTTTATTGTACTCGGAGGCGGCGCTTTCAACTTCAATCATTGCACATTATTGGGTTATGGAACTGGAGAAAATGTTTCAGCTGCAGTTGGTATCAGTAACTTCTATGGAGGGACTGGCGTTTTACGAGGAATCAGTGAAGGTACAATTACAAATTCTTTGATGTATGGAAATCTAGAGTATGAATTAGCAATAGATACCGTTCCAGATATTGCCGTCACTTTAAATTTCGACTTTCAGTTTAACTTGATAAAAAGTGCAACACAATTTACTTCACCAATTTTTGATCCAACAAATAACATATGGGACGCTGATCCTCTTTTAATGAATATTGAAGAAAATGATTTTCATTTTTTCTCCACCTCTCCTCTAAATAATTCTGGAGGCAGTATTTTCCCTGTTACATCTGGAGCTGACATTGAAGGAGTTTTCAGGACAGGACCTGACATTGGAGCCTACGAGTTTCTTTAAACCAAATTCAAAAAAATCAAGAATTGGCACCAATTGAATCTTGAAAATCATTTTCTTTTAAAAAGCTTGACCTCGTTAAATCAAGAATTCGTAATTTTCGAGTATGCTTTTGAAGTCAATGTTAAAAATCTCATTCGTTTTACTATTAGCGGTTATTTCGAGCTCTTTCAAAACAAAGTCTATCAGTACAAAGTATAGCATATCAATTAAGATTACGAATATTCGTAACAACAAGGGAATGATGCAACTACAACTGTATCTCTCTCAGGAAACATTTCAGGCCGAGAAACCTTTTAAAATCTATCGAATTTCAAAAAAAGATGCTTCAAGTCATACGCTTCATTACAAGATTGAAGGGCTTTTACCTAACATATACGGAATTGCTTTACTGGACGACGAAAACAGCAATAAGAAGATGGATTATGCATGGTTTTATCCTAAAGAGGGGTTTGGATTTTCAGATTATTACCATACTGCATGGTCTAAACCTACTTTCCACAAATTCAAATTTAATTTAAAAGCAGACAAAGCGGTTAACATTAAGATACGCTATATTTAAATAGAGTTTATGGAACTAAACAAAACAAAAATACTCATCACAGGTGCAACAGGTGCAATCGGCTCGGAAGTCCTTAATCAATTGCAAACTGCAAACAAACTCAATGGCGTCTCAGTTTTAGTTCGAGACTCTAAAAATACAAGAAAGGTATTAAAACCATTTATCGATAAAATTAATGTGATTTATGGTGACATTACTAATATAAATATTGTTAAAAAGGCCGTTGCAAATCAAAACATTATCATACACCTTGCCGCAATAATTCCATCAATACAGAACAACAACGATGAATTAGTGAGCCGTGTAAATTTTGGTGGGACTGAGAATATCGTTAGAAGTATGGAGACTGAATGTCCAAATGCATTACTTTTATTTAGTTCATCAATAGCCATTTATGGAGATCGAATTAAAGACCCAGACATTCGAATCAGTGACCCTCCAAAGGGACTCGATCATGATAATTACTCAAGGACGAAACTTGAAGCAGAAACGATAATTAAGTCCAGTAAATTGAACTGGAGCATCTTTAGACTTACCGCAATTATGGGGATTGGAAATCACAAAATTTCGGGAATAATGTTTGAAGTTCCGCTAGAAACGTCATTTGAAATAGCCACTGTTCGAGATACCGCAAGAGCCTTTGTAAACTCATTAGATCACAAAGAAGAATTGACAGGTAGAGTTTTTAACCTTGGCGGAGGAGAATCATGTAGACTTTCATATTTCGATTTTTTATCAAGAGCATTTAATGCATTCGGATTGGGTAAAATAAATTTCCCAAATTACGCATTCGCAAAGCAAAATTTCCATTGTGGACATTATATAGACGGAGATAAATTAGAGGCTATTGTTAACTTCCGGTCAGATAATATCTCATCGTATTTCAAACGATTCGATGCTTCAGTGCCATGGGCTCAGAGATTCTTAACGATTCCTTTTGCCGGAATCATCAAGTGGTTCTTACTAAAACTTTCAAAACCCTATAAAGCTTTTAAAAATAATGATCAGGAAAAAATTAGTTTCTTTTTTGATAAAATTGAATCATGAAAATTGAAAATTTTTATTTGCTCAATTACGCTTGGATTGGCATTGCGTTGATTACCTTTTTATCGCTCGTGATTTTAAAAATTCGAGCTCCATACGGTAGACATACTTCAAGAAAATGGGGGAAAATGATTTCCAATCACTGGGGATGGTTTTGGATGGAACTGCCTGCTTTTCTTCTTTTCCCGATTCTTGTTATAATTGGTCCTAGAGAAAAAGACTGGCTGACTTGGCTCCTTGTAGGGCTTTGGACGCTTCACTATTTTAACCGAACCGTTATTTTCCCATTTCGACTTAGAACTCGCGGAAAGAAAATGCCGCTGACTATTGTTTTTAGCGCGCTCTTTTTCAATGGAATGAATGGCTTTCTAAACGGCTATTATCTTGGCTATTTGGCTCCCAAAGATCAAACTGAAATTACTTCAATTATTGTTGTTGGTCTCGTCCTGTTCTTCGGCGGAATGTATATTAATCAGGGTACCGATTCTCGATTAATCTCGCTTAGAAAAGAAAAAGAAGGCTATTCTATTCCCCAAGGATGGTTATTTAAATGGATTTCTTGCCCTAATCATTTTAGTGAAATTATTGAATGGATTGGGTTCGCATTAATAGCATGGAGTTTACCCTCCGTGACTTTCGCTGTATGGACATTCTGTAATTTAATTCCGAGAGCATTGAACCACCATGCTTGGTATCATGAAAACTTCGAGGATTATCCAGATAAACGAAAAGCCGTGATTCCCTGGTTGTGGTAATTGGAGAAATCTGATTTTAACATAACTAATGATGCGCATTACTGCGTCTTGAAACAACAGCATCCTCCATTTGTTCGTCATTCAACATTAAACCAGTTACCGTAAATTCTCCTCTATAAACATTTACCGTAGCACTAATAGTCTGAAGTTTTTTTCTATCAAACCTCATGGTTAGTTTTTCAGCCTCCCCAGCTTTTGATTCTTCCATATAATAACGTGTAAAAGGGTATGCAACTACAACCTTACTTTTTTGACCACGCTCAACGTAATTGACTTCAGTCTTTAAGTAAAATTCCGTTGTCTTTGGCTGTTTCTTATTAATACTGCTTATTTCGGCATAACCATCCTTATCTTTTTTAAATACTACAAAAACTTCTTCTCCTCTTTTCCATTTTTCATCACGATTAACGTAGAAATTATTGTTGGAGAAATTCAAAGTAACATACTTACCACGGAATGGATCATATGGATCTATTGGTTGCGTTTTAAATTTAAATTCCTGTCCATATAATTTGGAGATTTCTTTGTCATAAACGATTTTTAAAGGAATAAACAATTGTATAACGACCACTGAAATGAAAGAAATAAATAATGTCTTCATAATTTTATTGATTTAAATTTTTCTTTCTTTTTTGAATTAATAAATAATTTGCAACATAAAAACTTGCTCCTACTATTAGGAAAATTATTCCCTTAATCACGAAGCTGATATTTTGGTCAAAGAATCTGCAAAACGCTAGAATCGCAACAATCGCTAAACCTTTATTTAATAATCCCAAATCATCCTTATCTGCACCAATTTTGATTGAATGCACTCCAATTAACAAGACAGTTATATTTATAGCTAATTGAGAAAAGCTCCAGTAATATCCCAGCGCGAAGAGAAGAACAAATAGAAATGGAAGAAACGACATAGGTTTTAATGATTGCCAAGAAGTTCTCTTGACTGTTATGCATAAAATAATTACTGACAATAAAATTAAGCCTGTCGATGCCAACAATTCTGGTGACAGAATTGCCTTACCCCAATAAATATTTGCGCCATAACGGCCAAAAAACCTCCAAAAATCGTTGAAGCTATAGAAGAAGAGCATTGCAGTCATTCCCAAGCCACCAATAAATCGAGGTCCATTCGAAATAATTCGGTGATTTGACATCCATTTTGAATGACCAAAATTATACATCACTCCAAAAAGCGAAAAATAAGCAATATGCATTAAAATATCTGTCTTATATGCAATTGTTCCTAATGTTATAGTCAAGGACAATGCAATAAACCAATAAGCTATTTTTAGGAAATTATTATCCTTTTGGGTCTTTTGCATCCAGACAATAAAAGGCAAAATACCAGCCAAAAGCATCCAGAAATAATACGTTTCACCAGCATTCCAATTGAAATAACCCTGATTAACCCCATAAAACGTAATGCCAATGATATAAAGCAAGGAAGTAGAAAATGAACGCAGTAAGTAGACAAGAGGCAAGCCCAGCAACAACCAAGTAATTAAAAAAGTGTCGAAATCGCCAGAGATATGATAAACTTGACTGATTAATGATATACACGCTCCAATTGAAATAAAAAGAAATAATGACGAACTTTCACTCCAAACAACGTTGCCTTTTTTCTTAAAAAGACTATACCCACAAAGAAATTGACCTAGAAGTAGTGGTAAAAATGCTATTATAGACTTCATTCTAACTGAAAGATTATCCCAATTATGTGCTAAAATTAAAATAATACCTAACCCACCAATTAAGGCGCCTAATATTCCGAAGGCTATCAATAACGGGTTTGGTTTACCATTACTTTTTTGAGCATAATAATCGACAATTTTATCCGCAATCTCTTGTGTGATTATATGACTTCCTAATAACTCTTTTAACTGTGTTTGTATCTTCATGTTATTCTAATTGATGACAGCAAACATACTACTATTCACATATACAACATGATTTAAAAAATAAAATTTATTATGTTATTTATGTTTTAAATAAAAGTTAAGTATTTTAATTTCAACACTTTAATTATAAATATTATTACGATATAAACTCATACATATCGCCATTAATTGATACAGTACATCTCAAAAGCAATTAGTGCATCGTCAAGAAAACAAAGCTCTATGCTGTTCTCTAGTATTAACTCCAAATAGAAAAGGATTTATTAAAACACCGATTAAAATTTCTCTATTTAGCTAATCGAAATATAATAGCTCCCATAATCTTCACATTGTTAATAGTCTGAATAGAGAAAAGAGAAATCATTTGAAAACATGAGTATATATGCATTAAACACAGACAATATGGGCGTTGCAGAACAATCCAAGAGCCCATGTGACGAATGATTAATTAGAAAAGACTTGTAATCATGAAAAAATTGTACATTTGTCGTTCAAATTTTTATAAATATTAGATATGGGTAACGGAACAGTAAAGTTTTTCAACAATTCAAAAGGATTCGGATTTATCGCTCCAGAGGAGGGTGACAAAGATGTATTTGTACATGCAAATGGACTAATTGATGAAATCAACGAAGGGGATAAAGTAAGCTACGATGTAGAAGAAGGTCCAAAAGGAACAAGCGCAATAAATGTTAAAATAGTTTAATACACTACTTTAAACTTATTTACTTGAAAGCCTGTCATAATTGATAGGCTTTTTTTTGTTTGTAAATTTAAAATGGGAGAGCAACTTTTATTAAAACCTATACAGTCCTAATATCTAAAGAATCACTAAGCATCTTTACTATAGGACATCTATCTGATATATCAAGTAATCTTTTTCTTTGTTTATCGTCTAAATCTCCTTGGATGACTATTTTCTTCTCAATAACAGTTTTATCTTCATTCCCAATTATTTCTAGCTTAATATCAATTCCTTTGATATCCCATCCTTTTCGTGCTGCGTACATTTTTATAGTAATTATTTTACAGCTCACTAAAGAAGAAAGCATTAATTCTGTTGGTGTAGGACCTAAGTCTCCTCCACCTCTACTTATCGGTTCATCAGCAACCCAATTATGATTTTCAGAAGAAATATCAACCGTATAATTATTTCGTTGAGATGCTTTTATTTTTGCCATTCCTAAATTTTATTTAATGCCACATTAGTTTGATATTGTCTTTCGTAATTTTCTTTTTTGAAATTAATTTGATCACATGCTCCCCAGGAAGTAGACTATCAAAATTCTGATCAAACTTTACACCAAATTGAGTTGAACTAACCCATAAATCTCTCAGAAACTCTTCGTTCTTTATCGTTAATAAGTACATCTCAGAATTAACTGCAGATGGCACAAGCTCATACGAAACAGTTCTTTCATTCGCTTTTACATAGGACGTAACAATGTTATCGAATGAACGCTTATATAAACTATCAATTGAAAACTGAATCAATCCATTAGCTGACAAAGTATTTTGAAGGTCCTCATTGCTCATACCTATTTTAAGAGATGATCTAGGAGCTAAATCATAAGTAGCAGTTTCTGAATAGATCTTCTCGCCAATTAAGCTATAGACAGAATAGCTAATTACTCCATTAATTGCTTCAGGAAAATCAGAAACCAAGAAATACTCTTTCTCCTCCAAATCATTATACTTAACTACTATTGCAATATCACGATAATCCTTTTTAACATTATACTGTAGCGCTTTCCAATTGCCGTAATAATCAATACTTGACCATGAAGGAGCTGGCCAGCAGTCATTCATTTGCCAATATAAAGTACCTCCACATCTTGGCGCATCTACGCGATGACCAGCAATAGCTATACTAACTGCCTTTGCTTGAGTTAATTGAGAAAAGTAGACGAATTCTTCAAACGAGGATGGGTTTCCATATAATTTCTTAGCATGCTTCATAATCATACCATTCCCCACATAACTTTTTTGATGATGTTTCATAACATCAGATTTCAAGCTCCATTCTGTCGAATCCGCGAACGATTTTAAAGTGTTAAATTCAGGAAAACTCTGAAAGCCATATTCTGCATTAAAGCGACCAATCTTTTTTCCAAAATCTTCTAAAGGGTCTTTTCCATGCCATACACCCCAATAATGCTGAGAACCGTGATTATAATAATCACTTTTCCCCCAATTACTCAAAGGAGATGTATGAATATAAGGAATGGTAGAATATTCCTTAACAAAACTTGGCGCTAAATCCTGGAAAACATGTGCGTATGCATTTTCAATTTCTAATGCACGCTTACCAAATAATTTATACTGCAGCTGAAATCCCCAGTTTTTCCATGCGACATCTACTTCGTTGTTCCCATTAAATAGAACTACGCTTGCATGGCCTGCTATTCTTGGAATCTGAAAATTAAATTCATCAGTAATGCTTTTAATGAATCTCTTATTATCTGGATACATCGCACAAGCAAACATGAAGTCTTCCCAAACCATAATGCCTAATTCATCGCACTTATCGAAAAATACCTCATCTGGATAATATCCACCTCCCCAAATACGTACCATGTTAAAATTAGACTCAACCATGGTTTCAACCATTTTTATGAGATCTTCATCCTTCACTTTTGCAGGAAAAATGTCCTGAGGAATATAGTCGGCTCCTTTACAAAAAATTGGCCTTTCATTGATCAAGAAGTAGTAACTAGTTCCCCACTCATCTTTT
>CAJQQA010000069.1 GCA_905480355.1 uncultured Flavobacteriales bacterium
GGCACAACCTCAACAGGATTAATGCTAGATGCATTTGAGCAAGCGGACTTGGTCAATTTTTTAAAAACCTTAACTGATAATACTTTTTTAACGAATATTGAATATTCGGATCCATTTTAAATTAATACTAAAAAACATGAAAAAAATAATACAAACAATAGTAATGACCCTTATTTTTGGTGTCAGTTTTGCACAAGAATCAGTTACTATGGTGGTGAATACTGATGCATACGGCTATGAGGGTTATTGGGAAATCGTTCCTACAGGTAATAATTGTGGAACAGGAACAATAGCTTCAGGCGGAAACGCAGCTGTTGGTTGCAATGGTGCAGGAGCTCAAGCACAAACTCCTGGTGGCTACGGAAATGATTTAACTGTAAACGAAGGCCCTTGGATTTTAACTACTGGTGCTCAATATGATCTAGTTTATACAGATGATTGGGGAGATGGTGGTTTTTCGTTTGATATTATTATCAACGGTTTCCAAAGTGTTTCTTTTGACGGAGTAGGACTAGGTGCAACCTTTACATTTACTGTTGAAAATCCTCCTGCTTATGATTTGAGTGTTTTCGGCTCTAATTTGTATAGCTATGTTACTACTGGAACTTTCGATATTGACGCTCATGTTTTTAATGGAGGAACAACTACAATTACTTCATATGACTTAAATTATATGGTTGATGGAGGAACGGTGAACATACATCCTGTTACTACGAGTTTGTTAAATTTCCAAACCGAAGATGTTATCCATAGCATTCCTCTTACTATTGCTTCAAATGGAGTTTATGAGATTAAAATCTGGGCTACTAACTTAAACGGTGGTAATGCAGATTTAAATAATTCAAACGACACTTTAACTAAATTGATTGAAGCAGGGCCAGGGCGTCCAAATTATATTGATGGGTATGTTAACACGACTGTTACTATTGATCAAGTTGCGAATTCTTCAAATCAAATAAATTCACCAACAGATTTAGACTTTCATCCAGTATTAACGAATAATGAATTATGGGTAATCAATAAGGATAATGAAGCTTCAGGTGGAAGTACGGTTACGATATATGATGCTGGTGATGCCGGACAAACAAGTTTATGGAAACGAGATGGAAATGCATGGCATTTTATGTCATTACCAACAGGAATAGCTTTTAGTCAAAATGGTAATTGGGCAAATTCACCAGGAGTTTTTGATGCAAATCATGATGGGGGTGCAGCTTTTACTGGACCTGCCCTATGGTCATCAGATATGTCAATCTATGCTGAGCCTTCTGGAGGTAATGGAAGTCATTTAGATATGTTACACGTAAGTCCAAACTCTCAAGGAATAGCCGCAGAAGTTGATAACGTATTTTGGGTATTTGATGGATACACAGATGATATTGTCCGGTATGATTTTGTTGAAGATCATGGCCCGGGAAACTCATATCATGGTGATGCAATAATTCGCAGGTATTCAGATGATGCAGTTTTTATGGACCCTAGTGAAGAGGCGGTAAGTCACCTCGTTTTAGATGATGCACAGCAGTGGCTATATGTTGTTGACAATGGAAATCAACGTGTTATTCGAATTGACATCACAACTGGTTCAAATATTGGAGGTGCTCCAAATTACCCTGGTAATGAACCAGTTGCTGAGTATTCGGAATATACAGGATATACTCAGGAAAATGTGGTTACGGGGTTGAGCAGACCTGCAGGTATTGATGTTATTGACAACCGCATGATTGTCAGTGAATATCAATCAGGAGAAATTATTATTTATGACATTTCAACTATGCCAGCAATAGAGTTAGAAAGAATTAGCACAGGATTGAATAGTGTTCAAGGAATTAAAATAGGTCCGAGTGGACGAATTTGGTTTGTTGATCAAAATTCAAATGGTGTTTATAAACTCGAAACAGGTAATCTAAATGTGACTGAATTAGCTCTAGATTTTAGTATTTACCCAAATCCGGCTTCAGAAGAAATAAATATCTTTGCCAATATCCCATTTAATGGTAAGGTTGAGGTTCTTGATATAACAGGTAAAGTTGTTCATGAAGAAATGATTTCTGGTCAAGCAGTATTAATCAATTTGAATGCAACTCCAGGAGTTTATTTTGTAAACCTGATTAATAACAACTTTAAATCAGAAACAAAAAGAATAATCATTAAATAACAATCTATTCTAAATATTTCTCCCTCTTTAAAAGCGGCCGAAATAGTATTATTTATCGCTATGCTTGATTTTAAATCATGCACCAATGGTTTTCCAAAAAAAAACTTTGCTTTTCGCATTTATTAGCTTTGAACTCCTTAGAGTATTACAAATTTCGGAGAACGCTCTAAAAGGAACAGAGAAATAATAAACGTCCTGGTATTCTTCGATTTTGTCAAGGTCTACTTCGACGTTTAAGCTTCGAGATATATAATATTTGTAAAATCAACTTTAATCTGCTTGCTCTCATACCGATGAAATAGGACTGGGATTATTTTACGTTTTGATAGATCTCCTTCGCTTCAAATATGACAAGATTAAATGGTGTTATTTCTTTTGGAATATTTTGTCTGATAATCGTAAACTTATATAGAATGATTTAATTCAATTTTAAGGACTTTTTGTAAATAGTACCATAAGAAAGTGTTTTTTTATTATATTTGTGAAGAACCAATTTTATTAATTTATTTTATATTTATTCCAATAGATGAACCAAATGATAAATTTTGTTACGTTTTTATTTTTTTTCTTTTCAGCTACTTATGGATTTTCACAGTCAGAAGTAAGTGGTATTGTGAAGGGAGAGAATGATGAGCCAATTCCATTGGCAAGTGTATCAATTAAAGGCTTCAATAAAGGAGTTAAAACTGATTTTGATGGTAAGTATTCTATCTCTGTTGAGTTATCAGACACACTAACTCTTGTATATTATGCGACCGGATATTTTAGGCAAGAATTATTAGTTGTTGGAAGAGTAAATATTGATGTTGTATTGGTTTCAGAAGTGAAAGAATTTGATGAGGTTGTTGCTGTAGGTTACGGAGAAGCTTCTAGCAAAGAGTTAACTGGTGCAACTTCAAAAATCGATGGAGAAGAAGTAGAGAAGATGAATCTGGCTCGAATGGATCAGGCGCTTCAAGGTCAGGTTTCTGGTGTGAATATCAGTACAAATTCAGGGTCACCCGGGGGGTCTTCAAATATTCGTATTCGTGGTCTTTCTACCTTCGGTAATAATGATCCTTTGATATTGGTAGACGGTGTTGTTTATGATGTTGCAGGTTTGAATGCTTTAAACCCTTCTGATATCAAGTCGGTAAATGTCTTGAAAGATGCAACTGCAGGTATATATGGGGTGCGTGCTGCCAACGGTGTCATCATAGTAGAGACCAAAAAGGGGAGGTTGAACCAAAAACCGTCAATTGAATACAACGGTTACTATGGCATTCAACAAACATCAAAAAAATTGCAGCTACTGAATGCGGAGGAATATGCTGTGATTAAAAATGAGATGTTCGGATTAGCAGGGGACCCTCTTCCTTTTCCGAATACAAGTCTCGGTGATGGAACTGATTGGCAAGATGCCATATTCCAAAGTACTCCCGTACAATCACACAATGTCAGTATGAGTGGTGGAACAAAAAGCACGAAGTATAGCTTAGGTTTTGGTTTTTTCTCTCAGGATGGAATAGTTGGGGGAGAAAAATCACATTTTGAGCGATACAATGCTAGGCTTAACATAAGTACAGACCTTTCGGATAAATTGAAATTGAATTCAGTTTTACTATTTTCGAATGATTACAGAAACGGTTTACCTGAAGGAGGAATAGGCTCAGTTTTATATAATACGATTAATGCTTTTCCTAACGACCCAGTGAAAACGTCGGATGGAAACTATTCATTTTTAGAAGAGGTGAGCGATATAATAAATCCGGTTGCTCAGATTGAAAACCAGTTCAACGATGCTTGGGCGAATAAGTTTGTTGGAAAAGAAGAGTTTATTTATGAAATCAATGATGATTTCACATTCACGAACCGATTCAATTATAATTATGCTTTAGTTGACTCTAAAGTATTTTCTCCTTTGGTATGGTATGGACCTGGTAAGTTCGCAAATACTGCTGTTAATGCAGATTTAGATTCACCAACAGTGGAAATAGCAGACAGCGTCTTTATCAACAGAGGCGCTGCGGTTTATGAGGATAGGCAATCTTACCTTGACTTAACTTTTGAGAGCTATTTAAATTATGATAAGACTTTTAATAAGAAGCATAGAGTAAAAGGAACGTTGGGTATTACAGTATTTCAACGCAAAGGAGAATCTCTAAACGGAACAGCCTTTGGAGTACCGAATAACTCGTTGCAATTTGCTGATATTTCTGCGAATACAGCAGAAGGAGGCTATTTGAACAACGTAGGTTCTTGGCAATTTAAAGAGCGGTTAATGTCTGCTTTTTTGAGGACTGAATATGCGTATAAATATAAATACCTCGTTTCAGCAATTCTACGTCGAGATGGTTCAAGTAAATTCGGACCGAACAGTAGATGGGGATTTTTCCCAACTATATCAGGTGCTTGGCTAATCTCTGAAGAAGAGTTTTATGATGTTAAGTTCCTTGATTATTTGAAGCTTCGATTGAGCTATGGTGTTTCCGGAAATGATAAGATCGCAAACTTCGCATACAGAGCATTGCTCGATGGTGAAGGGGTGTATGTCTTTGATGATGTTATAATTCCAGGTACAGCTATTGGACGTGCTGGAAATCCAGATTTGAAATGGGAAACAACACGTCAGTTTAATGTAGGGTTGGATATGACTTTCTGGAAAAAACTTGACTTAACGGCAAATTACTTCATTAAGAATACATTTGACTTATTATTCCAGCCAGATGTTTCTGCAATTTTAGGTTCTTATGGTCCTGGAGGGTATCCGCCAATAATTAATGCGGGTGATGTATCAAACAAGGGAATCGAATTAGAGATTGGATATTCAACCGAATCTAAAAAAGATTTTGTTTTTGGTACAAACTTTAACTTTACACGAATCGTGAATAAAGTTACAGGCGTGCCTGAAGGAGTTGATTTTCTTCCTGGGGCTAGCTTTGGCGTAGGAGGGAGTGTAGCGACAAGATTTGAGCAAGGTTATTCAATAGGCTATTTCCACGGATTTGAGACAGCAGGTGTTTTCCAAACCCAAGAAGAAATAGCTAGCCATCCTGTAACTCAAGAGGGTGCCCAGCCTGGTGACTTCATTTTTGTAGATCAAAATGGTGATGGAGTGATTAATTTTAGTGATGACTCAGATAAAACGAACTTAGGATCACCCTTACCTGATTTTACGATGGGACTTTCTATAAATCTTAACTATAAAAACTTCGATTTCAGTAGTATGCTTTATGCTGTCTTAGGTCAGGATATTATTAGAAATTTTGAACGAAATCAACCCTATGCGAATCAACTAGACTATGTTATTGAACGCTGGACTGGACCAGGATCAACGAATGAGCACCCGAGGTTAACAACGGAGCCAACAAGGAATACTGTTTTCTCGTCTTACTATGTAGAAGATGGTTCTTTCCTTAGGCTGAGAAATATTCAGTTGGGGTACTCACTTCCTAGTAAGTGGATTAAGCGTTTAAAAATGGAGCGTTTTAGAATTTACTTAGCAGTAAACAATTTGTTTACAATAACAAAGTATCGCGGTTATGATCCGGATGTCGGCTCAGGAGGCGCTTTGTCTGCTGGCGTTGATTATGGAATTTACCCGCAGGCTAGAACATTTATGGGAGGAGTACAAATTAAATTTTAATCGGCGAGGATATGAGAAAATTATTAGCAATTACAACAATATTGATCATTTCCCT
>CAJQQA010000070.1 GCA_905480355.1 uncultured Flavobacteriales bacterium
CGATAGCATTCGGCAGTTTTAAAAGCCATTTCAGCTTTCTTAAGTTTTGCAGACTTGCCTTTTCTAGTCAACTTCATATATGCTGTAGCACATAACTTTGAAGCTTCAGAATAATGCTCGCTTGCATACGATAATTCTGCTTTGATAACATGTTTATTTTGCGCATTTACTTTTGTAATAGCAGCAAGTATAAAAACGGTTAGGAAAATTTTGAATTTCATATTTAAAATATCTTTTTTCTTAATGAATTATCTGTTTCGGTTTTTAGTTACGTAAAATTAACAAAAAAAACTCACTTTTTCATAGTTAGAATCGAACAATACATAGATTAACATAATCAAAAAATGATTAAGTTATTTAGGGTCGACGTATTTCTCCCATTTATCAATCACAGCTTGAAATCCAGAAGGTAATTCTGTTGACAATTGAATTCGGTCATTTTTTGTTGGATGTTGGAACCCTAAAGTCTTAGCATGCAGTGCTTGACCAGCGAGATGATCAAAGCAATTCTGAATAAATTTCTTGTACTTAGAATTCGTTGTTCCTTTCAATATTGTATCACCTCCATATTCCATATCATTGAAGAGTGTATGTCCAATATATTTCATATGCACTCGAATTTGATGTGTTCGTCCTGTCTCTAATTTGCATTCAACAAGGGTGACATATCCATATCTTTTCAAAACTTTATAGTGGGTGACTGCATGCTTCCCTAGTTCTCCATCAGGGAATACACTCATTACTTTTCTATTCTTAATTGATCTTCCCACATGGCCTTCGACTCTGCCATCTTCCTGTACATCTCCCCAAACCAAGGCCCAATATCTGCGCTCAGTAGTTCTATCAAAAAACTGTTTTGCAAGATTACTTAGGGCATGTTCTGTTTTTGCAACGACTAACAAACCAGTTGTATGTTTATCAAGACGATGAACAAGACCTGGACGTCCAAAGTAGTCTTTGCTCTTACTTGGTAAGTTATCTATATGATAAATTAAAGCATTTACCAAAGTTCCCGAATAATTTCCATAACCAGGATGAACGACCATATTTGCTTCTTTGCTAACCACTAATAGATCGTCATCCTCATAGGCAATTTCAATAGGAATGTTTTCTGCAATGAGCTCTAATTCTCGAACAGGATAAGGTAAAACAATTGAGACTTCGTCCAGAGGCTTTACTTTGTAATTCTGTTTAACTGCTGTATTGTTTACTAAAATACTGCCGTTTTTAGATGCTATCTGTATTTTATTACGAGATGTATTTGGTATTCTATCCATCAAGAATTTATCTATTCTTAATACCTCTTGTCCTGGATCTGCTAAAAATTTATAATGCTCGAATAATTCTTCGGACTTCGAATTTTCGTCATCCATTTCATCTTGAATAATCATTACTGCTTAATAATTTTAAATGGACCATATATTCCGTTTACTTTCACGAAATATATACCTGCTGGTAAATTAGATATATCTATTTTCTCACTGTAGTACTTTCCAATTCTAATACCTTGCAAGTTAATCAATTCAGAAAACTCAAATTCAGCATCCAACACGTCAACAGTAATTTCATTCGTTGCTGGATTTGGAAAAACACTGACCTTAACTGGATTTAATTTTTTATTTACAATCCCTAAAGATGCATCGTAAGAAGTTGAAAAAATTGGGTTAATCATCACAGAACCTTCAATTCCGGAAGCCGACCAACTTATTCCATCGTCAACGCTAAAAAACGTTTTGTCATTGTTTATTTCATTTCTATCCAATCCAACATTTAATCGATCTTGGTCAAATTGTCTCCATCCAATATAAAATGTACCAGCAACATGGACTTTCTGCGTATCAATAAAATAATACTCCTTAAAGATATCCCTATTTGAAGCGTAAATTGGTTGGCGAGGAAAAAACACATCATCTTCATAAATGACATTTCCAGGAACTCCATTGTCGTCATCCCAGACAGTCAATAAAAACAATTTATTCGACACATCATTCACAGAAGGTACAAAATGAATTCTTGCCCCTATTAACGAATCAGCTTCATACGGAGTGTATTTTATTGCCAAACGCGCTTGAACACCTGTTGGTCCGTATGCTGATTCAGCAGAGCCATCATCGTAACTATAGTAATTCTTGAAGATTTGTTGTGAGATTGTTGTATCGTTTGGCGTAAAGATCGAAGCTGAATGTGTTATGCGAGTGAGTATGTCAAATACCTCAACCGGTCCAGGTTTAGTATTGTCAAAATTAGAACCAGTAGAAAAATCATGAAATGAATAATAGGTAGTCATTGGAGAATAATTCAAATCTCCATTATTTAAAAGATTTTCAGAAAGGGTATCAGTTGATTCAACTAATCCATTGTATTTAATTTCAACATAACCGTCTTGCTCATTTTCTGGAAAAATATCGCTATTTCGAACAACAACGTCAAGCTCAGAATTCATCTTTCCATTTGAGTTATTCTTATAATGATCCCAAGGCACAGAACTAAACGTTTCTAACAAGTTTGTAACGGGATAAACAATCGCAAAATCTTTAATTATCGTATCCTGCTTCCCAGAGCTATTTCGTAAGTCCACGTAATCAATATGGAAGTGGTCAAGAGATCCAGATAATCCTCCGTAGTTTCGAAAACGAAACTTAAAGCCGTTTTGGAAATAGATGATACTATCCACCTTAATGTGAACATTCTTAAATTCAGAAAGAGCACTACCATTAGTACTCCAAATCCAATTCCATTGATCTAAATCTTTCGCATAAAACTCCAAAATTAAAGAGTCTCCTGTTTCTGGAACGTCCCCAAAACCTTCTGTTTGATATAGAAAGCTTAAATAAATAGAATCGCTAATTTCAACAGCTGGAGAAGACATATCTATAGGCTTCGTTGTTAAGTTGTCAGCATAATTTGTAATCGTCGTTCCAATTTGATAAGGATAACCTTTTTCATCCAATCCGTCAAAGGAAACTACA
>CAJQQA010000071.1 GCA_905480355.1 uncultured Flavobacteriales bacterium
GCGCAATCAAAGCCAAAGAACTTGCAGAAAAACTTGATCAGTTAGAACGATTGTTTGTTGACAGCCCATTAGTTTTGCAATCCAAAACTGATTTTCCAAAGGCTTTTATATCGAAAATGGGGCGTAAAAAAGCCCTCGAAAAATCTATATCTGTTGCCGAATCATTGAAAAATCATCGAATTGAATCTACCTTCTATAACGACAATGACTTTCCACATCGTTTAAAAAACTGTGTTGACTCTCCCGTTTTGTTGTTTCGGAAAGGAATTCTAAACCTGAATCCACAGAAGATAATTTCGATTGTTGGTACTCGTAGTGCTACCAATTACGGTAAAGAAATATGCTCCGAATTTATCGCGTCAATTCAGGGGAAGGGGATTTCAGTTGTGAGTGGTATGGCACATGGAATAGATGCAATGATTCATCGATTGTGCTTAAAGTACGATGTGCCGACTGTGGGAGTTATGGGCCATGGATTGGATAGAGTGTATCCAGCAGTTCATCGGGAATTGGCCTCAAAAATGATCTTGAACAACTGTCTACTTAGTGAATTTATCCCCGGCGTAATGCCTGATCGAGAAAATTTTCCAAAGAGAAATAGAATTGTTGCTGGTATGTCTGATGCAACAATAGTTATTGAAAGTAAGAAAAGAGGAGGCTCACTAATTACTGCTAATTTAGCGAACGATTATAACAGAGATGTCTTTGCTTATCCAGGCTCGGTGCACATGGAAACATCACAGGGCTGTAATTACCTCATCGCAGGTCAAAAAGCACATCTAATACAATCATCGGAAGAGTTTTTAAAGTTCATGAGTTGGGAACAATCAAAGAATTTACCTAAAACTGTTCAAAAATCACTTTTTATACAATTATCAAATTTACAAAAGTCAATCGTTGATTGTATCCAAGAAAACAACACTATACAAATAGATCTTCTTTCCATACAATTGGAGATGCCAATTTCAAAATTAAATCAAGAGCTCTTTCACCTTGAGATGAAAAGTATTGTCAGGAGTCTACCAGGCAAAGTGTATATGGTGGCATAAAAAACCAACTGCATCCATACTAAAAAGCGTCCTCCCAAAAATGAGAGGACGCTTTTTTTATGAGCTTGGTTTTTATTTAATCACAACCACTTCTTGCTGAAGGATTGTTTTTGATTCCGTATACAATCTTACCATGTATTTCCCATTTGCTAATTCAGATCCATCGATAACATTTGTCTCTAGATTAACCGGCAATGAAATTAAACGTCCTAGCATGTCAACTACATCTATTTTTTGGATTACTCCTTCATAGCTGATAGTAAACATACCATCGGCTGTTGGGTTTGGATAAAGAATAAAATCTTCAAAGATGATATCTTCTAAACCTAAAATATTCACATTGACACAATTTGAAGTATCTGTACAGTTTTCTTCAGTTACAATTACCGCATAATCACCAACGGCTGTCGCAATGAAATCAACATTTGTTTCACCAGGAATTTGGGTGTCATCAATACAATTAATCCATATGTAGTTCGTGGCAGCTGTGTTGTTTGATGATATAGTTACGCCATCAACGTCCAACGTCGTTGTTACATCAATTCCATTGACAATTACGTTTTGAGTTTGTGTAGAAGTGTTACCATTTCCATCATCAAATGTCCAATTAATCGTATAGTTCCCTTGTGCGCTGTATATCAATGGATCAGTTGTTGTACCTGTGATAGTTCCTGAACAGTTATCCGTTGTTGTTGCAATAATTGCAGTTGCAGAACAGTCACCTGTAACATCGGCTAATCCAGGGAGTACTGGTGAAATTGTATCTATAACAGTTACAATTGCGACACAGTTCGATGAACTCGAGCTTCCATCAGAAACGGTTAAAATAACATTGACAGTTCCTAGGTCTGCACATGTAAATGCTGTTTGAGAAGCACTGAACGTTAATACAGAACAGTTATCCGTTGAACCACCGTCAAGATCAGCTCCAACTATTGAAGCGTTTCCTGTTGCGTCTAAATAAATATTAATGTCTTGACAAACTGCAATTGGTGCAACCCCATCAGTCAAGATCACTTGGAAGGTACACGAAGAAGTATTTCCACTATCATCAGTCGATGTCATTGTTAATGTAGTTGTTCCAGAAATTACTGTTCCAGCAGCTGGTGATTGAATTACTGTTGCAGTTCCACAGTTATCTGTTGCATTTACTAATGCTGTATAATCAGGCAAAATAAAACTACAGAATGTATCTGGATTCTCAACTTGGTTTCCTGGGCAAGAAATTACCGGTGAAGTTGTATCAGATACTGTTACCGTTGAAGTACATGTGTTTGTGTTTCCACTTGCATCTGTTACTGTTAATACAACTGGATTTGGTCCTAAATTAGCACAGGTAAAGGCTGAAGAAGATACACTTAAAGTAACAGCTCCACAGTTATCAGTTGAACCACCATCTATATCGGCAGCAACTATTGAGGCATTTCCTGATCCATCTAAATACACATTAATGTTTTGACAAACTGCGGTTGGTGCGATCGCATCACCAACTACTATATAATTCGTTTTGATTTCGGTATCACTTCCAGAACCTGTGGCTAGGAGTGTGACATCGTATGATCCAATCGTATTATAAACAATCGTTGGGTTTTGCGCAGTTGAAGTCGCTGGTGTACCTCCAGGAAAGGTCCATGACCAACTCGTAGGAGATCCAGTCGACAAGTCTGTATAAGTAACTGATGTGCCTGGGCAAACAATAGTTGGCGTAGCAGAAAAGTCGGCAACAGTTACAGAGCTCGTAACACAGAAGTTATTAATCTCTTGATTTACGAAATCTGAATTCGTGGCGATCATTGTTGCCAGCTGAGTTGTTCCTTGATCTATCGAATAATTTCCATCCACGTTACAACTACCATATTGAGAACCATACATTCCATCACCGTAACTATCATTGATAGTAAAATCGTAACAGCCTGCGGATAAACACCACGTTTCCGTAATCTGTCCTGCACCACCCGGTGTAACTTCAGTATAAGGTCCACCCGAATAAAGTAGCGTAGCACCCTGCTGAACCGTCCAAGTTATCTCGGTGCCCCAACAATCTAAATCTAGGGTAAAGTCAACCGACTCTCCTCCAATAACGAGTACGAATGGGTTCGATGTTCCGTCATTCGAAGCATCTGCATCTGCAACTCCGTTTGGTAAAGAGCTCGCCGCATTGAATGTATGCGCTCCATTAGTTGATGCCATAGTTGGCAAGACAACATTTACAGTAGCTCCAACTGCTAAACTCCCTGTCCAATTAAATATTTGAGAAACTCCTCCATCTATATCATATATAATCGTCGCAGAAGTGACCGTATTACTTCCAAAATTTCTCAATGTTACTTCAGGGTCAAAACTTGCCATGCAAATTATTCCATCTGGTGTAATTATCCCATTTATTCCTATATCGTCTGCAGCAGTTGGTGCATTAGGGTCACAGCCGTCATTAGTCGTTGACGTATTCGCTGGATCTAACCAATCTCTTACTCGCGTTGCGGGTGTTCCGCCTCCATTCCATGCAATTCCGAAACGTCCATAACCATCAAATCCAGCTGCACTTGTTCCAAAACATTGTGCAGATCCTCCTGATAAATCACCAATAATTCGACCGTTTTGATCAAATAATGGAGAGCCTGATGACCCTGGCTCGGTAACTCCTGAAGTCCAATCATTAACTCTCCAAACCATCGTGTTAGGGTCACCGTTAAAGTTCCACGTATCGAAAACAGCTCCATCATCCTGACAGATTTTCTTTACGTCACCACTTGGATGGTGAATACCGGTTACCTGTGTAGGGATAGTCTCAGTATTGTCCCATCCTGCAAAAAAGACATTCCAAGTTTCTGCTTCAGCAACTGACATATTCATTTCCAGTAAAAGGAAATCCGATCCAGAATCATTTGCACGAACTATTCCGCCGTTCGAAGTTTGATCATAAGGCGCACCTGGATCTACACTATTCGCTGTAGTCGCACATGATTCTGTTCCCGGAGGACTCTCCCAGTTAAAACGAAAAGACCACGTTGCAATACTTCCGCTATAACAATGATTAGCCGTTAAAAAGTAAGGCGTAAAATCACAAGACACGTTATTGATAAGAGCTCCAGTGCAAATTCCATTACCCCCAACAACTATCATTGCGACAGAACGAATTTGATCTTCCCAACCTATCCCTAATGGACAGTTCACATCGACATTACAATCACCTGATGAATTTAATGCTTTCGTAATGAGGTCATTACCTAGTTTATCTGCATAGCTCCCGAGTTCTTTGTATCCATGCGTTACGGTTCCAATTTTTAAAATTCCCTGCCCTATAACTGCTTGTGGTTCAAAATATTCTACAATAATATTATCACCATGGACTAGTTCAGTACCAAGCTTTTGTTCAGGATTATTATTCCTAGAGGTGTAGGCTCCAACTCTGTTTGATTGGTTTTTGTCAGACAAATAAACATACGCTCCATCTGGAAGATCAAATTCTTCAAAAATTAAATTAATTGTGAGAGCACCTTTAGATGCTATATTAATGCGCCAAATTCTATCACCATTAGGGAGTGTGGTCCAAACTCCTGAATTTCCAAGATCAAAATCGACATAATGGTTGAAACCAAAACGCCAAGGTCCTCCTTTGAGTGAGTTGCTTATTGAATCTTCATAAAGTTGAAGAGCCATGTCAAATGAAGGCATCACTTGAAGTGGCAACGTGGCCGCAGGCACTTTACCATTCCAAGATAATGGGCCTCCCATATCCGTCACTTGAGAGTGTCCACGTGTAAAAATTAATAATAGTACGATTGAAAGTAGGGAGAGTAATTTCATAATAATTTAGTTTAACAGTTTAGCAACGTGAATTTAAGAAAAATAAAACAAACCTTATAAAAAAATTAGGAGTTTTTAAATTTTAAGCGTTGGCACAAAATAATTTACCTCAACCAGTTCAAAAATAACTTTCTTTTAAGAATTCTAAAATACGTAAAAGTCAATATTTGATTGTGTCCAAGATTTACCTGTCAAATATATATGGTGGCATAAAAAAAGCCTTAACTCACATTAAGGCTTCTACTATTAATAGCTATAGCTTACTTTCTAATGTTCGCGTCGAAAAATCTTCTATTATCCACAACATCGCCAAGTTTTGCTAATGCTTTTTTGGCATTTCCTTGCATGCCTGATCTTAAAGATGATAACAATTGACCTTTCTCTACATCATAATTTGCAGCTGTAGGTGCTTTTGTTGTTTTCTCAATTTTGACTACGTATACTCCTGCTGAACCTTCTATAGGCACAGTTGTTTCACCATCTTTTAAGCCAGAGAACAATGACCCTACGACATCTGGCTCATAGCCGGCACCAGTAATTTGTGGATTCAAAAATGTGATCTCTGCTTTTAAAATCGTTGTCCCGGCAAGCTTATCGGTTAATGCTTCAAGTGTTTTCACACCAACCATTTGCTTTTTAAGTCTCTTTACTTTCTCTGCTTTGATGAGTTCTCTTTCAAGCATAGGTTTCACATCCTCAAAGCTCGGCGTTCCTGCATCTTTAATAGATGCTAAGATTGCAATAATATATCTGTTTTTTTCCTTGATCGGCGAGTCAACTAAGTCTCCAACTTGAGCACCTTCAGAAAATGCAAGTTGCAATAACTTATCTTCTGCAAATGATGTTTGGAAACCTAAAATTCTTGGTCCATTTTCTTGAATGTTTATTGGCCGAACCAAATAATCATTTGCAATAGCCATTGTGTCAAACATTGCTACACGTTCTGCTCCGCTTTCTATTGGGCTTATTTTTTCATCTAAAGAATAGATCATGTTATCCACTTCACTGTCAATATCATCTCTTGTATCTAAGCTAGAAGTTAACGTTTTTTGAGCAATAGCCATAATGGGTGCTTTGATCTCTTTTCTACCTAAAACTTCCATAATATGGAATCCATAATCAGTTTGAACATAATCAATTGTACCGATACTCTTTTCTGTTGCAAACTCACTAAATTCAGGTACCATTTCATAATCCATGAAATCTTCATACTTACCACCATTATTCAATGGCCCTCCAGGTTGGCGATCTTGACTATGCAATTCGGCCATTTCATCAAAATTTTCCTTGTTAATCAAAGGCAACAATGAATCTACTTTTACTTGCGCTAGTTCAACTGCCAGTGTATCTTGTCGTTGCGCGGAAATTAGTATGTGACGTACACTGAGTAAATTTGTGTTAAAGTCAATGATTTTAGCCAGTCTTGTTGTTCCGTTATCATTGTATGGCCCTATAACATCTCCAATTGATGCATTCGTAAACAAAGTATCCATTGATGCTGGGTATGTAAGCCCTCTTTGCTTTGCTTTCTCATCAGAATCAGGTCTGAAAGTAAACTGATGACCGCTTGCAAAGAAATTGAAATCGCTATTTTTCTTGTTAATTACGAATAATGAATCATTTTCTGTAGCTTTGAAAGCAATTTTCAAACTATCTATAAGTGAATTAAACCTTGTCGAGTCCTTTGAAGAAGGCGACACAGTTACATCGAAAAAACGAATGTCTCTTGATGCTGTTTTATTTGCATATTTCGCTTCGTTCTTGTGTTCTTCGTAAAAAGCTTTAAGAGCTTCGTCACTAACTGGAATCTCATCATCAGCAATTGACTTGTATCTCTGAAGAACGTATGATACCGTTTTAATTTCTTTTTGAGAAGTATACTCATTCTTACCTTCCAGATTAGTTACATAGAGGCCTTGGTCAAGAATTGCGAAATATTTTTCTTGCTTTCTAATTTCTTTGTATGACTCTAAAATCTCATCTGAGTTATCCATCTCTTCGATTCGAGTGCGAAGTAGATTTTCGTCAAATAATCCTGTTTTAGGATCTGTAAATTGAGTGGCAAAGCTTGGTAAGACAGAAAAACCCTCTTTTCCATATAAATAGGCTTCAAGCTCATTTTCACTTACATCAATTCCTAAAGCGTTGTATTCTGCAGTTAATAATAAACGTTCCGTGTAACTATTCCAAACTTGATCTTTATCTACAGGAGTTGCTGGTTGCTGAGGTTGCTGCTGCTGTGCATTTCGATCCGCATTAGCTTGAGCTAAAATTACATCTTTGTTAAAGTCATCAATACTTACTTTCTCTCCATGAATAGTTCCATATCCATAAATAGATTCGACATTCCCTGTCATTTTATTGTAATCAGTAAAGATAAATGCCATTAATGCACCACCAATAATGACAAGCATTAACCATGATTTTTCTCTAATTTTTCCTATTATTGCCATCTTATTTTTTCTATAATATTAATCAATTTGCGAATATAGTTAGATCAAACGGCATATTCAACAAAATGCGCAATTAGATTTACGGATTGTGTCAAAAAGAAGAAAGTCATTGTATTATACAATGACTTTCATAGGTTACGTTGTTCGAGAAATTGGCTTATTTAAGACCTCCTGGCTTTGATGGTTTATTCGGTTTTGGATTCACGATTTCGCCTTCCTTAATTCCTTTGTCTTCGCAAGAGCCTTTCTTGTCTCCATGCGATTTATGTTTATTCCAGTCCTTTGGGAGAATATACATTTCTGTACTTGCCCCCGTTTTTTTGTCTGTATGACAAATTAATATTTTTCTTGGATCCAAAGGCGGGTCAGCAACAGGGTCTTCATCAGTGGGACATGGACCTAAATTATCACCATGCGCTTGATGTGCTGGCCATGCAGATAACGGTATCTCAATTTGCTGTGGGTTATCCGTATTCCCTGGAGGGAAGTGACAAATCGTAATCTTTTCTACAATAACAGGATCAACTGATACAGTATTTCGCACAATTGTCACTGCTTTGGATGTTGGTCCACAATCATTCTGAGCTAACAAGCGAAGAGTATTAGTTCCAACTATAAGATTAACGTCTGCCTTAAACAGCTTACTTGTTGCATTGTATGTTCCAGCAGCTACTAATGAATTGTTCACATAAAATTTCAATTGACTTCTATTAGAAATATTCTCCAGCTTGGCTGAAAATTGAACGGTTGTATTCTGCGTCGGACTAACATTTGGTGTTAAAATTGAAATGACTGGGTTTTTACATGGAGAATATTCAATTGTGATTGTCGACGAAGCAGTTCCACATTCGTTACTTGCAAATGTTTCAAAGGTATTTGTCCCAGCAACCAAATTTATATTCGCTTGAAATAAATGTGTGTTGACATTAAATGCAAACGGTTGATTCATTCCATTGAGTCTGAAACTTATATTATTGCTGCTATTTACTTCAGTAATTGTTGCCGTGAAAACAAACTGTTGCTTATCAACAATTTGAGATCCGCTTCTATTGCTAATGCTAATAAAAGGGTCTATGCAATTTTTATACTCAACCGAAAGATCATTTTCGACTATCCCGCATTCGTTTTGCGCAATAATTTTCAGCAAATTTGTTCCGTTCTTCAATTGAACATTACTAGAAAATGCTCCTGTGAGTTGGTTAATGTTAAAATTGGAACTCTCAACACCATTGACAAAAAACTGCACAGTAGTAAGGTTTGTAATATTTGCGGTGACGCTAATGTTCATTTGGTCCACTGTCATTCCGCTCGATTGCGGAGAAGTCATCACAATTTTTGGCGCAATACAATCAACATAGTTGATCTGAATGATTTTATCATTTGACCCACATCCATTGCCTGCTTTTATTGAAATAATATTGTCGCCTGGCTTTAGGGTTATTGTACTTTCAAATTGTTCATTGTTTCTGTTAAATAAAAAGCTCGTTGAAACATTTCCGTTAACAGTATAAACAATGTTTTGTCTACCTGCTAATTCAGTGATTAATGCTTTAATTTTATATTGAGGACTATAAACCGTGGTGTTTTCTGCCGTTGGACGGGTCATTTTAATTGTCGGCTCATCACAGTCGTTGGCCGTTTCTAGTACTGAATTATTTCCTGGGTCGGTAGATGGAGTGTTCGAGCTTTCTCCAAATTTATCCTGTTTTCTAAAGTTGAATTTTAGGAACGCACTTGTATAATGGTAAATATCATTGTTAATGCTCCCCCATTTTGGAGTGGCGTCTATATATCCATCAAACAAATCTTTCATTGCGAAAGTTGTTTTATGTTCAAGACCAATTGCAAATCTAGGGCCCACTTGGTAGGAAAGTCCAAAGCCAAGACTCGGCATAAAATCAATATTATAACGGCCCTCTTCAGAACCATCTAAGACGAGATCATAAACGCCATCAGAAAGGTCTTTCCAGTCAGGTTTAGTAATTCCATCAGGAGAATAATCATAAACATAATCATCAAAAAATAAAGTATCTTCAAAAAACAAATCCCCTTTTGTTTTATTCCACACAAGATTTAGTCCTCCAAAAATATAAGGGTCCCAACCTGTTCTTTCTCTTAAAACATTTAGATGCAATACCAATTCAAGTCCAAGTTCATGTACTTGTGTTTCGAAATTATTAATTGTGTATCCAAGCGTGTCGTATATGTTAACCACATTGCCTGAGGGTTCAGTTGAGTTATAGTTGTTTAGTGACGTAGTATCATAATCTTGACCCCTCCAAAAACCGCCTAAATACCTAGCCCTAAGATCAAAACTAAAGACTTTGCCATAATTATAATTGAACGCACGCCCGAAAGTAAATCCCGCGCCTATACTCGTTTTGTTTTTTACATCTGTCGTATTCCATGTTGCGCCAGCATTTAATCCTAAAAACCATTTAGAGTCTTTGTCATAATCTAACTTCTGTGAAAACAGTGAGTTTGTCATTAACAAGAAAAATCCGATTGTAACTATTTTTTTCATAAATCCTTATATTAATCTGTTCAATTGCTAATGGTCTATTTTTGTGCCAAAAAATCAATTTTTATTGCTTTCACAAAGGTATTCCGATTTTTATTAGACCAAAATTATCTTAAATTTGTTTGATAAGCCAATAATTACTGAGGTTTTTGAATTTTATGCGATGTACTGTTATTTTTTTGTTAACGTTATTTGTTGTCACTAAAAGTGTTCAATCGCAGCAACTGTATAATAATTGTTCAAATGCATTTGAACTTTGCCCAGCGGTAACTAATACAGTAGATAATTTATCTTCTAACGTAACATTTTGTCCTGGCTGTGAAGATGATTTCAACTTTTGCTTCTCCCCGGACAATACAATTTGGTTTACGTTTACAACAAATACAACTGGAGGCGATGTTCAGATTGATTTCTCAAATATTGTTTTTCAAAATAATGCTGGTCAAGACAATGAGCTTCAGGCCACGATAATCGAATCACTTGTTCCATGTAATGCTGCAGGATATACGCAAATCGGTAATTGTATTTCTGCTACCTCTAGTAATTTTTCTCTTATTGGGCTTGGGTTGTTACCCTCAACTGTTTATTATGTTGTTTTAGATGGCGATAACAATGGTGCGGGCATTACATCTGCTGCTGAATTCACCCTCGATCTTTTAGCATACGGGCCAGGTATAGATCGCCCTGTTCCAGCTATAACATTAGACCCGGTTGTTACTTCAATCTGCATAAATGATGTCGTTACATTTAATGCACATCTTTTGGATTGCCCTTCGAACAGTAATTTTTCATGGTATATTAATGATACACTAATCGCAGTAACAACAGATTCATTATTCTCTTCGTCCATTCTAACAGGCGGTGATGTCTTAAAAGTAGAAACGACCTGTTACACCAGTTGTATTGATGTAGTTTCGGTTAATACAGGGCCTTTTTCTGCGTATTCATTTCTCATAGATGCTGGGCCAGACATTGTTACTGCTCCAAATGTTTCGACGACAATTAGTGGCTTTACGAGTGCTCCCGATTATAGCTGGTCTCCAGGTTTTCTCTTTAGTGACCCCAATAATCTAAACTCTATTGTAAGTACAAATGAGTCTGTCACTCTAACATTAACCGCAACTGAAAATGGTTGTACTCAATCAGATGACATGACCTTGACGGTTCACTCAGCTCTTGATTTACCCAACACATTTTCTCCTAATGGAGATGGTATTAATGAAGTTTGGATTATTGAAGGAATAGCGCTCTTTCCTGAAAACACGATTAGCATATACACCCGTTGGGGACAAGAAGTTTTTCGAACAAGTAGTTACTCTCTAAAGAAAGCATGGGATGGAACCTTTAAATCAAGGAAAGCTGCTGAAGGCGTTTATTTCTATATTCTTGATTTAAAAGATGGGGTAACTCCAATAATAAAAGGAACAATAACATTGATACGATGAAAGCTGTACTTTTATTAACCTTTCTTAGCCTTACATTGATTGCTTCCAGTCAGCAAATACCTCAGTACTCGCAATGGTATATGAATCAATTTGAAGGGAATCCAGCACATGCAGGGATAAAACGTTGTGTTGATGCACACGTTCTTTTTAGAAATCAATGGACTGGATTTGAAGGAGCTCCCAAAAGTGGTTTTTTAACAATGAGTATCCCTTTATACACTCAACGGAAAAAGTACATGGCTGCTCGTCATGGCACAGGGTTTAAGTTTGAACGAGATCAAATAGGTCAATTCAGTGTCTCACGTTTAAATATTGCCTACGCTGCACATTTCAATTTCTCTGAGCACAGAAGGCTTTCTTTGGGAATCTATGGTGGCGTTGTTCAAATGGGTTTTAATCCAACAACAATTCATTCTTCAGAGCCAGATCCTGCAGTATACAATGAAGCGGCCTTAGTTGCTCCTGACGCCTCTTTCGGAGCATGGTTTAATGATGAAAATTATTTTATTGGTTTCGCTGCGCAAAATTTAATTCCATTAAATTGGGAGGGTCTTGGTTTAGATACTAAGACACGACCTCATTTCTCTTTGACTGCTGGGTATCGACTAAGCTGGACGGAAAAAATGTCGTTAATTCCGGCATTAAAAGTGAGGGTTCCTAGCCGTGGTAAAGTTTCTACCGACTTAAACCTTCATTGGGATTACGATAATAAAATTGGATTAGGTGTTGGCTATAGAAACACTGATGCTGTATTATTTTTTGTTTCGATAAAAATTGCTAGTCAATTTGCGCTTGTTTATTCTTTTGATTATACACTTTCTGACATTCAAAAAGGTGCTAAAAACACACATGAAATTTCTTTGCGCTTTTCCACATGTAAGATTAAAAAATCATCGACATCGAGTTGTCCATTGTTCTAAAAATCTTAAAATCACGTTTCTCAACGCTTGATTGTGTAAAAAAATCTTTGATGGGCTAATTTCGAGGCGCGCTTCTGTTCATCTTTGTTTAAAATCAAGAATTATGAAGTTTTTAGGCGGATTATTTATTCTCTCTCTTTTATTTGTATCGTGCGTTCCCGTAAAGAAGTATGAAGAATTAGTTGAGAAAGAAAAACAATGTAGTGAAGAGCTCGCGAAATATAAAACCGACGCCTTAAATTTTGAAGCAGACGCAACAGATTTACGCTCTAAACATGCGCTATTGACGAAACAGGTGACTCAATTAAAAACTGATACAACCGAGCTTGGCGGAAATTACAGAACACTCCTCGCTAAATATGATAAGCTGGCGAAGATTAATGAAGCGCTTGAAACGAACTATGGTAAGCTCCGATTGACGGGGGCCGAAGAATCTGCCTCGTTGCATGCTGATTTGACAGCAAAACAGCTTGAATTGCAAAGAAAAGAAGATAAATTGTTAACGTTGGAGAAAGAATTGATCGAAAAACAAGCCTTGTTGTCAGAACGTGAACAACGTGTCAATGAATTAGAAAAAATCATCCGAGATCAAGACGCTGCTGCACAAAGATTAAAAGAAAAAGTATCTAATGCACTGAAAGGGTTTATTAACAAAGGCCTTAAAGTGGAAGAGCGCAACGGAAAAATTTATGTCAGTTTGGAAGCAAAACTATTGTTCCAATCTGGAAGTACATCCGTAGAAAACGAAGGCAAAACTGCTTTAATTGACTTAGCGCGAGTGCTTGAATCAGAAACGGAATTGGAAATCATCGTGGAAGGACATACCGATACGGATAAAATGGCGGGGACAAAACATCCTAAAAACAACTGGGAATTGTCAGTTTTACGATCAACTGCTGTGATTGAAATAATGCTGGGTAATTCAAATTTAAAACCATCACAAGTTATGGCTGCAGGTCGTTCAGAATTTCTTCCTGTTGATATAAATGACAAAGCAAAGAATAGACGAATCGAAATTATTATTTCTCCAAACTTGAATGAGCTTTACGAGCTGATTAATAATTAGGGAGCGAAAAGGTCATCAATTATACTTATTTTTGATTGATGGCTGCGAAAAGTGAAGAAATTCGGTTAAAACTAAAAGTGTTGCCTGATAAGCCAGGCGTCTATCAGTTCTTTGATGCAAGCGATAAAATTCTCTACGTTGGTAAAGCCAAAAATTTAAAGAAACGAGTTACATCTTATTTTAATAAAACACTAGATTCTGGAAAGACGCGTGTTCTCGTTCGCCAAATCGTTGATATAAAATATATTGTTGTCGATACAGAGCTGGATGCTTTATTGCTTGAGAATAACCTCATCAAAAAATACCAGCCTAAATACAATATTCAGCTCAAGGACGACAAAACTTATCCTTGGATTTGTATAAAAAAAGAGCCCTTTCCTCGAGTTTTTACAACACGAAGAATAATTAAAGATGGCTCAAAATATTTTGGCCCATACCCAAGCGTGAAGGTTGTAAATACGCTTTTAGCATTTATTCGAGAGTTGTATCCGTTACGATCATGTTCGCTTGATTTATCTCCAAAAAAAATAGCAGAAGGAAAACACAAGGTTTGTTTGGAATATCATCTTGGGAATTGCTTAGGACCATGCGAAGGATTTGAAGCACAAGATAATTACGACCATTACATTGATGAAATCGAACACATCGTAAAAGGACATATTGGTGATGTAATCAAGTCACTAAAAAACAAAATGAATGAATATTCTGCTTCAATGAGCTTCGAACAAGCGCAACAAGTGAAGCTGAAAATCGATACTATCAATCGATACAAAGCTAAATCAACAGTCGTTTCACCATCTATACATCAAGTTGAAGTTATCACCGTATTGCAAGATCCAAAGACAGCATTTGTTAATTACTTGGCAATAAATAGCGGCGCAATAATTCATGGTTTTACAGTTGAAGTGAAGAAAAAATTAGAAGAAACGGATGCCGAAATTATCAGTTACGTTCTTCCCGAAATGAGAAGCCGTTTTAACAGTATTACGACTGAGGTTCTTCTGGCAGAAGACATTGATATTGAATTGGAAGGAACGAAATTCTTCGTGCCACAGCGTGGGGATAAAAAAGCATTAATTGAACTGTCTCAGCGCAATACTAAATTCTACCGTTTAGAAAAGAGAAAGCAAGAACAGATTAAAAACCCTGAGCGACATACCGAAAGAATTCTTGAACAAATCAGAGTCGATTTTCGTTTAAAAGACAGCCCTGTTCATATTGAATGTTTTGACAATTCTAATCTTCAGGGAACAAATGCTGTTTCTGCCTGTGTTGTGTTTAAAAATGCCAAGCCAAGTAAAAAAGATTACCGCCATTTCAACATTAAAACAGTTGAAGGACCGGATGATTTTGCTTCAATGGAAGAAGCTGTATACCGCAGATATAAAAGATTGCTGGAAGAAAAACAATCTTTGCCTCAGCTTATAGTCATTGATGGAGGAAAGGGCCAATTGAGCGCGTCACTGACCGCACTTGAACGTCTTGATTTGCGGGGTAAAATCGCAATCGTTGGAATAGCAAAACGATTGGAAGAAATATTCTTTCCCGGTGATAGCTACCCAATTTATATTGACAAAAAATCTGAAAGTCTACGTGTTATTCAATACTTAAGAAATGAAGCACATCGTTTTGGTATAACGCACCATAGAAATAAACGAAGCAAGGCGTCTTTGACTTCGGAGCTGACACAAATTAAGGGGATAGGACCAGGTGCACATGAAGATTTAATAAAGAACTTGAAATCTATTCAAAAAATAAAAACCAGTTCTTTAGAAGAGCTAAGCTCAATAATTGGGAAATCAAAAGCTAAGCTCGTTTTCAACTACTTCCATTAGAAGCGTTATTAAGAAGTTCAGACACAAAGATGCTTTTGTAACGAAACCTTAAGTACCCGAAGAAAAAACCTGCTTTTTTTTCTTAATTCAGTTTGTAGAATAATTAGTTTGTCTATATTTGCATTCGCTTTTAGATAAAAAGCTGTTAACTTCTCCCTTAGCTCAGTTGGTTAGAGCATCTGACTGTTAATCAGAGGGTCCTAGGTTCGAGTCCTAGAGGGAGAGC
>CAJQQA010000072.1 GCA_905480355.1 uncultured Flavobacteriales bacterium
GAATTGGTAGCCTTTGCTAAAGAACATAATATTGCGCACGATGTATGCGGTAAAGTTGTGGTAGCTGTAGACGAAAGCGAATTACCTTTCATGGAGAAAATCTACAATATTGGCTTAGAGAATAAGATTGAGGGTCTAAAGAAATTAACGCCGGAAGAAGTAAAACAACATGAACCTTTCGTAGAAAGTATTGGTGGATTACTCGTGCCATGCACTGGAATAATTGATTTTGTCGCTGCCACAAAGAAAATGGTAGAGTTGGCATTAGAACAGCAGAGTGAAAGTAAGCTCTGTCTCGAACATGAGGTAAAAAGCATAGATAAAACAAATAAAGATTACTCTGTAATTCACACATCAAAAGGCGAGTATAAGGCAAAAAATTTAGTTTTTTGTGCAGGACTTCAAGCGGATCGATTAGCTAAAAAAGACGGTGTAGATTTGAAAGAAAAAGTCGTTGGGTTTAGAGGAGACTACTATGAATTAACCTCAAAAGGGAAAGAGAAGGTGAAACATCTTATTTACCCCGTTCCCAATCCTGAATTTCCATTTCTTGGTGTTCATTTTACACGAATGACAAATGGTGATATAGAGTGTGGGCCGAATGCAGTCTTTACGTTTAAGCGAGAAGGATACGGAAAAACTGATTTCTCTTTTCGTGATACATGGGACGCATTGACTTATAAAGGAACATGGAAATTGTTTTTTAAAAATATGAAATTTGGAATCAATGAGTACAGACGTGCTTTTTCTAAAAAACTATTCTTAAAAACCCTACAACGATTGATACCTTCTTTAACGATGGATGATATTGAACCGGGGAGGGCAGGAGTTCGCGCTTTGTTACTGAGACAAGATGGAGATACAAGAGATGATTTTAGAATTGAATACCATGGAAGTTCTATTCACGTTTTAAATGCACCATCTCCAGCGGCCACGGCCTCATTAGCCATAGGTGGTTATATAACGGCAGAGGCAGAGAAGCATTTCGGATTGAAAGCGACTAATTAATCTTATTATCTTTACATAAAACATTTAACCAATGGCGCAGAAACCATCTATTCCAAAAGGAACACGAGATTTTTTACCAGCAGAGGTAGCCAAGAGAAATTATATTTATTCTACCATAAGAAAATCGTTTGAAGTTTACGGGTTTTCTCCTATTGAAACGCCTTCTTTTGAACTTTCCTCAACCCTCCTAGGTAAGTACGGAGAAGAAGGAGATCGACTGATTTTTAAAATATTGAATTCTGGGGAGAAGGTTAAAAAGGCCGATTTGGATGCATTAAAGGAAGGTAATTTAGCACGGTTTTCTAATTCTATTTCTGAAAAGGCATTAAGGTACGATTTGACTGTCCCTTTTGCTCGTTTCGTCGTTCAACATCAGAATGATCTATCATTTCCTTTCAAAAGGTATCAAATTCAACCAGTTTGGAGAGCTGACAGACCTCAACATGGACGCTACCAAGAGTTTTATCAATGTGACGCTGATGTAGTTGGTAGTGATTCATTATTGTATGAGGTTGATTTCGTATTGCTGTTTGATGAGGTGCTTTCGAATTTGAATATTCCTGATTTTACAATTAAAATTAACAATAGAAAAATACTTTCAGGAATTGCTGAAATTTGCGGCGAAGCCGATAAGATCTTTACAATAACTGTTGCAATAGATAAACTAGATAAAGTTGGAATTGAAGGAGTAGTAAAAGAACTTTCCGAGAAAGGCGTTTCTGAAACTGCTCTAGAAAAAATTATGCCTTTGTTTGATATTTCTGGAAACACGGATAGTCGATTGTCTCAAATGAAAGAATATTTAGCTAAAAGCGAAATTGGTCAAGAGGGAATTAGAGAATTAGAATTTGTACTTGAAAAAGTAAATTCTTTGGGTGTAAAATCAGCAAAAATAGAATTTGATGTAACATTAGCTCGCGGATTGAATTACTATACCGGTGCAATTTTTGAAGTAAAAGCAAACGGAGTGAAAATGGGTAGTATCTGTGGTGGTGGTCGTTATGATGACCTTACGAGTGTTTTTGGGATGAAAGATATGTCCGGAGTAGGAATTTCCTTTGGAGCTGATAGAATTTATGATGTGATTACAGAATTAGATTTATTTCCAGATACTGTTGATAATAACCTTGAATTGTTGTTTGTCAATTTTGGAGAGAATGAACAGAATTACTGTTTAACTCTTGTCAAAGAAATACGCAGCCATGGTATTTCTTGTGAAATATATCCATCTGCCGTAAAGATGAAAAAGCAGATGAAATATGCAAATGACCGTGGCGTGAAGAATCTTGCTCTAATCGGGCAGAATGAAATTGATGCTAATACAATTCTTCTAAAGAATATGGAAACGGGTGAACAAAAATCAATGTTACTTGAAGAAGTGATTACTTTATTAAAGAACTAAATGGAAAAGTACGTAATTGATAATGCATGGTTAACAATTGATAAACTGGATGAGGTTTTAGCATCAGAATGCAATGTGAGCTTGTCAGAAAATGCAATAAAGGGTATTGAAAATTGCCGAACTTACCTTGATAAAAAAGTAGAGTCACATGATCAGCTGATTTATGGCGTCAATACTGGCTTTGGTTCATTGTGTAATACCGCAATTTCATTTGAAGATTTAGAAAAATTACAAAGAAATCTCGTGCTTTCTCATTCTTGTGGAATGGGAGATGAAGTGCCTGCTGAAATAGTAAAGCGAATGTTGTTTCTAAAAGTAGTTGGATTGTCGCATGGCAATTCAGGAGTGCAGCTGATGACAATTGAGCGATTACTATTCATGTATAACAACAATATTCTCCCTGTTGTTTATCAGCAAGGTTCATTAGGCGCCTCTGGTGATTTAGCACCATTAGCACACCTGGCTTTACCATTAATTGGAGAAGGCGAAGTGTACATGGAAAACAAAAAGGTGAGTTCAAAAGTTTTTAACGAGAAATATAATTTAAACCCAATTGCATTGCGATCAAAAGAAGGATTAGCATTGTTAAACGGAACGCAGTTTATGAGTGCTTATGCTTCTTTTGGGGTTTCGAATGCGACTAAATTATTGAATCAGTTCAATACAATTGGTGCTTTGTCTTTGGAGGCATTTGATGGAAAGCCTACTCCTTTTCAAGCAAATGTGAATGAAATCCGTCAGCAAAAAGGACAAATTAGAGTTGCGGAAGAATTAAGATCTATTTTAGAAGGTAGTGTTATGATTTCAAGAGAGAAAGAACATGTTCAAGATCCCTATTCCTTCAGATGTATGCCACAAGTTCATGGTGCTTCTAAAGATACTATTGATTATTGCATGCAAATTGTTGAACGTGAAATCAAAGCCGTTACTGATAATCCAACAGTTTTCAGCGAAGAAGATGATATCGTTTCTGCTGGAAATTTCCATGGCCAACCTTTGGCCTTGTCGATGGATTTCTTGGCAATAGCATTAGCGGAATTAGGATCGATTTCAGAGCGTAGAGTTTATAAGTTGATAGGAGGAACAAGAGGCTTACCGCCTTTTCTTGTTGCAGAACCAGGTTTGAATTCAGGATTTATGATACCACAGTATACAGCGGCTTCAATAGTTAGTCAGAACAAGCAACTTTGTACACCAGCTTCTGTTGATACGATCGATTCAAGTAACGGCCAAGAAGATCACGTAAGTATGGGAGCTAATGCGGCAACCAAATTGTATCGAATTATTGAAAATTGCTATTCTTTACAAGGGATAGAGTTACTTAATGCAGCTCAAGGAATGGATTTCCGAACAGAGAAGTCATCGTTGATGTTAGAAAGTTTAAGAGAAAATTTCCGCAAAGCAGTGCCTTTCGTTAAGGAAGATTGCTACTTGCATCCATTAATGGCATGGAGTAAGGAGTTTGTGAAAAATAAAATGTAAACCATAAAAAGGATATTAATATGAGTGATGAATTAAGTAATGAAAGAATTGAAGCAGAAAAGCGTCCTGTTTTTTTAAAGGCGATTAGTATAATGAGTTTTGTAGGAATTGGTCTATCATTAATTTCAAGTTTCGCTGGTCTTTTTAGCGCCAAGCAAACGGAAGAACAATTGCTAACGGAAAAAGTTGCCATGTCCAAATCCATTAACGATTTACAGGAGTTGGGAATGGATTCATGGGTGCATTTCATACGTCAATTACAAGAAATGAATGTAGAAATCAACGAACATCTTTTACTTGCAAACGGATTATCAATAGTTGTTGGATTAATTGGCTTGTTTGGAGTTATTAAAATGTGGAATGGTTTTAAAGTCGGGTTTCATATTTACATCATCTATAGTCTATCGGCAATTGGAATTATTTATTTGTATGTTTCACCAATTAACGTTCCAAGTATTTTGATTGTTTTTGGTTCGGTGATATCACTTATTTTTATTCTGATGTATTCGAGAAACCTTCATTGGATGAAAAAATAATTGCGTTAACCAAGTCAAATTTATGCTTAGTTCTTGATTTTGTAGGCAGTATCTACTAAATTCCATACCTTTGCGCAAAATTTCAATACAATGTTAGCAGTAAATAATTTATCTCTTCAGTTCGGAAAACGTATACTTTTTGATGAAGTCAATGTGAAATTTGTAACAGGAAACTGTTACGGAGTAATCGGTGCAAATGGTGCAGGTAAATCAACATTCTTAAAAATTCTTACGGGAGATCAAGATCCAACAACGGGTAATGTTACGCTTGAACCTGGAAAAAGACTTGCTGTTTTAAGTCAAGATCATTTTAAATTTGATGAACACGAAGTACTTCAGACGGTTATAATGGGGCATAAGCGTTTGTTTGAAATAATGGTTGAGAAAGATGCTCTTTATGCGAAACCTGATTTTTCGGATGACGATGGGATGCGTACAGCTGAATTGGAGGGTGAGTTTGCAGATCTAGAAGGTTGGAATGCTGAAACAGATGCTGCTTCAATGTTATCAAATCTTGGAATAGATGAATCAAAACACTATACCAAAATGGCAGATATGCCAAACGATTTAAAAGTTAGAGTTTTACTTGCTCAGGCATTGTTTGGAAATCCAGATGTACTTGTTTTGGATGAACCTACGAATGATCTAGATTTGAAGACAATTTCTTGGTTAGAAGATTTTTTATTGGATTTTAAAAATACAGTGATTGTTGTTTCTCACGATAGACACTTTTTAGATACGGTATGTACACATATTGCAGATATTGATTTTAGTAAATTAAATATGTTTACTGGGAATTATAGTTTCTGGTACCAGTCTTCTCAGTTAGTATTGCGTCAGCGTTCAGATAAGAATAAGAAAGCAGAAGAGAAAAAGAAAGAATTGCAAGATTTTATCGCACGGTTTTCTGCTAATGCTGCAAAATCAAAGCAAGCTACCAGTAGAAGAAAAATGATTGCGAACCTTGATATCTCAGAAATTCAAGCTTCAAGTAGAAAATACCCTGGAATTACTTTCTCTCAAGAAAGAGATGCGGGAAATCAAATATTAAATATTGATGGTTTGACTAAATCTGTTGACGGGGAAGTCCTTTTTAAGAACATCAATCTTGTCGTCAATAAGGGAGATAAAATTGCAGTTATTTCAAGAAACTCAATGGCATTGACTCACTTCTTTGAAGTACTTAGCGGAGATGAAAAAGCGGATGAGGGAGATTATGTTTTTGGGACAACAATCTCAAAAGTTTATTTGCCAAACGAAAATCACACCTTCTTTGAAGCGAAATTGCCTTTGATTGATTGGTTGAGACAATATGTTCACACGGATGAAGAAAGAGAAGAAGTTTATTTAAGAACATTTTTAGGTAGAATGCTGTTCACAGGAGAAGAGGCAATGAAAACTGCAAATGTTTTATCAGGAGGGGAGAAAGTGCGTTGTATGTTGTCAAGAATGATGCTCGCTAAAGGAAATCTACTATTGATGGATGAACCAACAAATCACCTTGATTTGGAATCAATTCAAGCACTAAATCAAGGCATGTCAGAATTTAAGGGAACAATGCTTTTCACATCTCATGATCATGAGTTAGTATCTTCAGTAGCTAATCGTGTAATTGAAATTACACCGAATGGAATTATTGATAAAATGATGCCTTATGATGATTACTTGAAGGATGAGAAAATTCTGCAACTTCAGGAGGAGTATTACGCTTAATAATACAATGTAATTATTGTACTTCGAGGATTTCTAAAACACCATTGAATTCAATGCTATCGCCTTTTTTACAATCAAATAACATTTGTCCTAGTGGAGTAATTGGAGTTAGACAGAAAATATCGTAACCATCAACAGTTATTTTGCCTAAACCGATTGAAAAGAAATAAACTCCTCTATCAGTGCTAACTAAGCTGCCAAACTGGACTTTGTTTGACTTTTTATCAGGGTCAATCTTCTGTAAAGCTTGTTGTAAATGTTTGTTTTGAATCAGCTGCTTAGACAGTTTTTCTTGCTCTAAATGAACCATTGCCCGACTTGTTTCGTGTTTATCTCCGGCAGTGCTTTTAGAATCATCTGTAATTGCAGAATTTAAGTCGTCGAATGCAAGTTGGATAAGTTTCCCCTTTTCATTCAATTCCGATCGTATTGCTTTACAGATTGTAGCTTTATCTAACATGACGTTCAATTAGATCTGTCCAGCTACTGAGAGTTTTATCATTACCGAACTGTTTCGCATATTCACGAATTTGTACTTTGTCGAATTTTATCCCTTGTTCAATAAATGAAAGCATAACTTCAGCTAATTCTTGATCATTGTCATGTTCTATGTTGGCTCCCAATTCTATGGATATGTCACTTGCAATTCCCACTTTAGTCGTAATTACAGGTGTTCCTGTCGCCCATGCTTCAGCTATAACAATGGAGAAGGTTTCGTACTTTGAATATAGAACAAAGGCATCCGCACGATGATAATATTCAATTGTTTCTTCAAGTTTTAACGGCCCTTGGAATGAAACAATGTCGTCGATTTTTTGTTCTTTAACAAATTGGGCATACTTTGAGTAATCTTCGTCACTGACAATTGTCAAAGTGAAGTCCCGAGTTTTTTCACTTAGAAATTTACACGCATTTAAAATTCCAATTGGGTTCTTTGTCTGTTCATCAAGAGTTGAGATATGAAGAAAATTAAATTTTTTATTAGCTTCATTCTTTTCTTTAAGCGAAAACAAGTCCAAATCCACAGAGTTTCCAATAATTGAAATTGAAAACTCGTCAAAATACCGTTGCATATCTTTTTTTAAAAATGCCGAGACAGCAACAATTTCATCTATATTATTTTTCAAACGTTTAAGAAAAATTTTATCAATTAAACGCCATTTATTTTGAATTTCTTTTCTAAAATAAGAACCGTGTTCGACATATATTAATGGGCAATTGTAATTATTTTTAGCGATAATAAATTGCCATGATTTAGGCAAAGCAACATGCCCAATGACAATATCAACATGGTCAATATTTCGTAAACCAAGATTGAATGCTTCTTCATGGTTTTTCTTTCTTCTCAACAGGAAATGAGATGTTGGATATACTGCTTCATACTCAGTAAGATCTTCTGAATGTAAAGTGTTTATTTTAATTGATTTTGTTGCACTGTCAGACCTCGTTGTTAAGACAGAAACCTTATATTTTTTTGATAGTAACCGAGCAGAACGTTGCACGAAATTTCCCAGAAAAGGTTTGTCCTCACTTGGGTACCAAGAGCTAAGAATTAGTATATGAGTTTCTGAAGTCATTCTTTGACAAAATAGAAAAATTAGATGACTAAACTAACTCTGCTAGAGCTTAAACAAGATTCTTTTCGTAAACTGACTTTACCTGCTCCAGGGTGAAATCAATTTCTTCTCTTGTAGTGAATCTTGAAAAGGAAAAACGAACGTTTGGCCGAGTCATGTCCGCATTGATTGCGGTAAGAACGTGTGAGCCAGTTATTGCACCAGAATTACAAGCACTACCTCCCGAAACAGCAATACCTTTTAAATCTAGTGTGAATAGTAACATACTTGACTTAAGACTCTTCGGAAAGCTGACATTAAGAACCGTGTACAAGGATTTTTCCGGAGCTGTTTCTCCAAAATAATAAAGATTGTCAAAATATTTTTCCAACCCATTCATTAAATGTGTTTTCAACGATTGCACATGGTCAATATGGCTTTGAATATTTTCATTCGCTAAATCCATCGCTTTTGCAAGCCCTACAATTCCATAAATATTCTCAGTACCTCCTCGTAAACCTCTTTCTTGCGCCCCACCATGAATTAATCGGTCAATTTGATTACTCTTTTTAGCGTATAAAAAACCAATTCCTTTTGGTCCATGAAATTTATGAGCTGAACAAGTGATGAAATCTATGTCTAAATCTTGTAAGTCAAAAGGATAGTGTCCTATTGTTTGTACTGTGTCAGAATGAAAAAGAGCATTGTATTTTCGACAAAGTTGACTTACTTTTTTAAGTGGAAGAAGTGTAGATATTTCATTGTTAGCATGCATTAAAGAAACAATCGCTTTCTCGTCAGAATTCAATAGTTGTTCAAGGTCCTCTAAGTCAACATTACCTTTTTCATCAAGCTTAACTAATGATATTCGGATTTTGTTATTTTGAATTATGGCATCAGCCGCATGTCCAACAGCATGGTGCTCAACTGCTGAAGTAATAATATGAGTAGCTCCCATTTTATGAATGGCAGAATTAAGGGCAATATTATCAGCTTCTGTGCCGCCAGATGTAAAAATCAATTCAGAAGGTTCACAATTGATATGCTTTGCAATACTCCGTCTTGAAATCTCAATTAGCGCTTTCGAACTGCGCCCAAAAGAGTGTGTTGAAGACGGGTTTCCAAAATCATTTTGGAGAATAGGAATCATAGCCTCGACTACTTCTGGAGCAATTGGAGTAGTCGCTGCATTATCTAAATAAATCGCCATATCGTATGAGTTTTAAATAAAGTAATCAATTATTTTTGAAAGAATGGAAGTTTAACAACTTTAGCTTTAACCCCTTTGTTCCTAACTTCAATATAAATTTCAGTATCCGGTTTTATAAATTCAATCGAAACATAGCCAAGGCCAATCGATTTGTTAACTGATGGCCCCATTGTACCAGAAGTTACAATCCCAATATTATTTCCATTTGCATCATTAATTTGATAGTCGTGTCTCGGAATTCCTCTATCAATCATCTCGAAAGCAACAAGTTTACGAGTTACTCCTGCTTCTTTTTGCTTAGTTAAGAAATCTTTATCGATAAAATCGGGCTCCTTTTTAAGTTTTGTTATCCAACCAAGACCTGCTTCTAGGGGCGAAGTTGTGTCACTTATGTCATTTCCATAAAGACAGAAACCCATTTCTAAGCGAAGTGTATCTCTGGCGGCTAGCCCAATTGGTTTAATACCAAATTCTGCACCAGCCTCAAATACTTTTTGCCAAACTTGTTCAGCTTCTCCGTTTTTACAATAGATTTCAAATCCTCCACTACCAGTGTAACCAGTGGCCGAAATGATTACATGTCCAATACCAGCGAAATCGGCAACTTCAAAATGATAATATTTGATATCCGACAAGTCAATTGATGTCAATGATTGCATTGCCTCAACAGCTTTTGGTCCTTGAATAGCCAGTAATGAGTATTTCTCAGAGAGATTTTTCATCGTTGCTCCAAATGTATTGTGAGAAGAAATCCAATTCCAATCTTTGTCAATATTTGAAGCATTTACGACCAATAAATATTCAGTGTCTTTTATTTTATAAATGATTAAATCATCAACAATTCCACCTTTTCCATTTGGCATGCAACTATATTGTGCACGACCAATGGTTAATGTAGATGCGTCATTTGAAGAAATGTATTGAATTAACTCCAATGCACCTTCTCCTGAGATTAAAAATTCTCCCATGTGAGAAACGTCAAAAACTCCAACAGCATCACGTACAGTTTGATGTTCAATTTTTATACCTTCGTATTGAACAGGCATGTTATATCCTGCAAAAGGGACCATTTTGGCTCCTAGTTCAATATGTATATTATTTAGAGCTGTATTCTTCATAAAACAAAATTTAACCAAAAATAATAATATTAAGAATTATTTAATCGATTTTAGAGAGAAAAGCAATAGGAAGTGAAATTTAGAATACAGATCTAGTTTAGGAATCAATTATTATAGCTAATTCTTGACCAACAAGGGTACCTATGGCAATTCCCATTCCTCCCAGTCTAACTCCGCAATAAATTGAATCCTCGACTTTTTTAATGATTGGCATTTTAGTTTTCCCAACTCCCATAATTCCAGCCCAAGAATAATCAATTTCGTAGGGTGTATTTGGCAAGATGACAGTCGATAAAATGTCAGAGAGTCGTCTTAGAACAAAGTCCGTATTGGACAATTCAGTTGTCGTTTCACCTTCAAAATCTAAATTTCTACCGCCTCCTAAAAGAATTCTTCCATCAATGTTTCTGAAATAATAATACCCTCTGTCATAATGAAAAGTGCCTTTAATCTTAAGGTTAGGGATAGGCTTAGTGATAAGTACTTGAGCTCTAGCAGGTTGTATATCTTCTTTCGGAAGGAATTGAGATGCGAATCCATTGGTACAAATTGCAATTTTTCTGGCAGAAATATCACCATACTTAGATTTAATCAATGGCATCGATAAACTTGATTTAAGCTCTGTAACCTCAGTGCCAAATAGGATGCGTATTCCTTTGGTAATTGCAATTCGATAGAAAGCATCGTTCATTTTTGAAGTATCAATCTGGCCTTCTAATCGATTGTAAATGCTTGTTTTTATTTGTTCAAATCCAGTTTTTTCGCAGATACTATTATCCACTGAATAGACATTCTTTTCTCCTGTGATTTCTTCAATTTTGGTGTTTAGATAGTCCAGTTTAGAAATGGTTGTTTTGAACAGTTCTGAATCCGTATTCGTAATTAAATCCCAAGATCCATTAGTTTCTAGACCAAGTTCTTCTTTGCCAATCAGTGAAATAATATTTTGTAAACCATCCCATCGTAATTTTACCGTTTTCCAAACTTCTTTTTCTGACATCGATTGAAGGTCATCAATAAGTTCTGTAGCACTACCAAAACAAGTGAATCCTGCATTTTTAGAACTTGCACCAGATGGTAGATATCCACGCTCAAGTATGAGGATTTTAGCAGATGGATTTAATTCAGCGAAATGTATAGCTGAACTGTACCCAACAATGCCTGCTCCAATGATCAATAAATCAATGTCTTCAAAGTAAGATTTTCTTTCCCAATAACTTAGTTTTTCTATCTCAAGCATGCTTTAATTATATGTTTTTTAAACAATTTTAACCATATTTGTAATAATATAATTTGATCAAATTTAAACCTTTTCTGTAACTGGTTGTACAGAATTTCGTTTAAACAATAGAGTATGAAATATTTCATCATTTTAGTCTTGCTGTTTTCCTCCTGTTTAGTGTGGTCTCAGAGTTTAACGTTTTTATATAAAGGGCGGGTAGAGAATAATGATATTGGTGGCTTTGAGCAAGGTGTTAAGGTTTCTGTTGTTCAAAACGGAAGCTCTTTATTCAACACAACAACTGCGTCAAGTGGTAAATATACTTTACGAGGTGATATTAATTATACATCTCCATTTGAAGTTGTTTTTTCTAAAGATGGTTTAGTGTCAAAAAAAGTGTCATTTGATTTTACTCGAATAAATGAAGAAGATTTACCTGCAGGAGATGAATATCGGCCTGTTGAAGCTTTAGATATGTCAATGTTCAAGAAAAGAGAGAATGTTGATTTTTCTTTTTTAGATTCTCAACCTGTCGCTAAATTTGATTGGAATACTCGAAAAATGGAAGCAGACTTAGATGATGTTGCTTCTGCAGACATAAAGGTCAAGATTCTAAAATTATTAGCCGAAGCAGAAAAAAATAAAGCAGACGCAGAGATTAATTACCAAAAAGCGATTACAGAGGCAGATAAATTTTTCACAGAAGTTAATTATGAAGCGGCTCTTACAAAGTATGAAGAAGCACTTGGATATAAGCCTACAGAAAAGTACCCCGCCGACAAAATTCTAGAATTAGACGCATTAATTCAAGCGCAAAAGCAAGAAGATCTTGCTGAAAAACAAGAGAACGAGGCATATTATGCAGCAATCGAGGAGGCTGATCGCTTGAGAGATCAAGATCAATTAGAATCGGCTGTTTCAAAGTATGAAGAAGCGTTAGTTTTAAAAGTTGAACAATACCCGAAGGATCAGGTTATAGCATTAAATGATAGAATAGACGCTAAGAAAAAAGAACTAGAAAATCAGGTAAAATACGATGAAGCAATAAACCGCGGTGATGCTTTTTTGAAGCAAAACAGCTTACGTGCAGCCAAGGATA
>CAJQQA010000073.1 GCA_905480355.1 uncultured Flavobacteriales bacterium
ATTGAAGCACATACTCCTGCAACAAATGTTACCGCCAGTAATTGTTGGACAGCAACACCCGCTACTGGTTTTAATTGGAACATTACTGGCTTAGGTACAACTCCTTCAACAGGCACTGGAGCCCTATCTGCAAACAGTGGTAATAATTACTTCTATACAGAAGCATCTAGCGGGTTTACAGGTGATGAGGCTATACTAACAAGTCCAAATGTTGATGTGACAGCACTGACATTACCCATGATTTCGTTTTATTACCACATGAAAGGTGCACAAATGGGATCAGTTAATGTCGAAGCTTGGGATGGTGCTGCATGGAATATTGTTGACGTTATAACTGGTGAGCAACAAGCTTTACAAAGTGATCCTTGGTTATTGAGAGCTATATCATTGCCCGGATACACTGGTATTATACAATTTAGATTTAGAGCAACAAGTAATGGTAATTTTGAGGGCGATATTTGTCTTGATGACATCTCAATTATTGAAGCACCAACTTGTCCGCAACCTTCAAATTTAACCCTTGTTTCTGATGATATTTCATCTGCTATAATCGCTTGGACAAATGGCGGTAGTGAAATTGAATGGGAATTGGAATATGGACCGATTGGGTTTGTCCCAGGAACTGGTACTTCCGTGAATAGTAACACAAACCCTACAACGATTTCAGGTCTGGCTTCTGATCAATTCTACGATGTATATGTTAGAGCTGTTTGTACACCTGGAGATTCTTCTTTCTATTCAGGGCCAATTAATTTCAACACATATGATCAAGCTTCATACATGGTATGGAATACTGCTTGCCCTGCAATTGGTTTTATAGATATCTCAGGAACAGGAACAGACGCATTACTTACCGACGATTCTGAATTTGGCGTAACTATGCCTTTTCAAATATTGTATCAGGGAACATTAGTGCAAGATATTACCATTGGAAATAACGGAGGAGTGGCACTTGGCACTTTAACAGGAAATATTGGCTACGGTGGAAATATGAATACACTCCCTGATGGTTTATACCCTTGGGGTGATGATTTAGATTCAGAAACTGGTAACGTTTATTTTGAAACAATTGGTGTTGCTCCAAACCGTATTTTTATTGTTCACTGGGAGAACATTTGTAATTTTTCTGGAGCTGTTGGTAATCCAACAGTTAATTTTCAATTGCAAATTGAGGAAGCAACCAATGAAATATATTACGTGTACGATGATGTCATTTTTGGTGGCACAGATGTTCTTGATGATTATGCTGCGAATGCAGATATAGGCTTAGCTGGGCCAAATCAAGATATTACAGTGTCAGCGAATGACAGTGTCTTCTTAACTAATAATTCATGTGTCCACTTTTATTATACAGCATGTCCTTCACCAGTAGAATATACGGTAATTTATACAACCAATGATGAAGCTGGAATCTCTTGGTCTGCTGGTCTTTCAGGTGAAACTGATTGGACAGTTATATACGGTCCGCAAGGATTTGACCCACTAACAAGTGGAACGCTGATCACAACCACAATTACATCTATAATTATCCCTGGTTTAAATCAAATTACTACGTATGATATCTATATCTACGCTGACTGTAACCCCGGTGTTTTACAAAGTGATGAAGCTTTTGGACAATTTATTACATTACCAAATTGTTCTGATGTAACAAACATTTCAGCGAATACAAATGTCGATTCTTTATTTAGCGCTTGGAGTTGGGTAGAAAGTAGCGGAGTTGGTACCTATCCATCATCTGGTTTTAATATTCAATATGGTGTCGCTGGTTTTCCACTCTATTCAGGAACAGTTGTGAATGCAGATAATAATTTTACTGATACAACCTTTGATGCAACTTTTGGATCTTCAATAACTTATGACGTATACATTCAAGCAGTCTGTGGAAGTGATACATCTAATTATGTTGGACCAATTACCTTTACAACACCATTAACAAATGACTTCCCTTGTTTTGCGGAACCTCTAAATGTTGACGGAATACCCTTAACTTTTGATGGAAGTCTCGCAACTGTCTCTGTGGGTGAAGAAATTATTGCTCCTGAAGCTCTAGGCTGTATGAGTTCATTTGGTTGGTGCGATACGATTATAAGTTTCTCTTCATGGTTTACATTTATAGCTCCCACTTCAGGAATTGTTAACGTTTCTGGAATCGATGCCGATTTTGACGGCCAAATGGCGGTATACGAAGTAGGGGATTGTAACGATTATAATACATTTACGCTTCTTGCGGCTAACGATGATGCAACCGATGGTTCTTCTTTAGCTCCTGATTTTATTGTTTGTGGCCTAATTGCAGGAAACACTTACTATTTAATGCATGACGCAAGAAGTATTGTTTCTAATGGAAATTACTCTATTAAATTAGATTCTCTTCCTGGTTTATCGTATGCAGGTTCAGATAATACACTTTCATCTTGTTTAAATGCATTCATTAATCTTAATGATGCATTAGATTCAAATGTTCCTCAAGGTGGAGATTGGTATGGACCTTTTGGTAATATAATTCCTGGAGGGTTTGATCAGTCAGGTAATCTCCCTGGATTCTATAATTATTTATATATAGCAACCAGTGATGACTGTCCTTCCGATAGTGCAAATGTTTTGTTAGAGGTTGATCCAAATTGCGATAATATAGGTATTGAAGAAATGGAATTAGATAATATCACGATCTTTCCGAATCCAAGTTCTAAGTCTCTTTACATACATAATGAAGGCATAATCGACAACTATACTATTCAATTATATGATCTACAAGGAAAAACATTAAGCTCCTCTACAAGTGTTAATATTAGCACCTCTGATTATCAAATGGATTTGAGTAGGCTCCAAACCGGAGTGTATTTATTGAAGATAAGTAACGATAACGCTTACAAAGTCTTTAGAGTAATTAAAGAATAAATTTATTCTCTCCTCACCTTGAAAACTCCCTTGTAATTAACAAGGGAGTTTTTTTGTTCCTTTAGCGAGTTACTTACTATTACGTTTCCAAGCTATTTGCTATGTCTTGGTGAGCAAGGTTATGAAGTCACAATTCTGTGCAGATAGCCATACTAACCTTTGTGTATATTCACTAAAGCTCTTGATAACTAGGCAATACTAAGTAATCAAAATAAATCTGCCGAGCTTTTACCATTTAATAAACTGTTCTAGTTCAATAAAAAATCCCCGCTGTTTTCACAACGGGGATTCTCTAACTATTTCGTTTTGGTTATCGAGCGATGTCGAGATACCAATCTTACTTTGTCTTCAGCTCAATGAATTGAAACGGTTGGTATTTATCTTGATTCTCAAAGT
>CAJQQA010000074.1 GCA_905480355.1 uncultured Flavobacteriales bacterium
GGTACACCACTTAGTACTGCACAAAATCCATCACATACATTTCCTTCTTCTGGACTTTATACTGTTTGCTTAACTTCTACAGATGGTTGTTTCACTGATGTGATTTGCCAAGATATTTTAATTAATGCCTGTGTTCAATCAATTCCAGGATTTAGCTTTACTCCAAACGGAATTGGTACAATAGACTTTACAGATGCATCTATTGAGAATTCTACAATTACTTCATACTCTTGGGATTTCGGAGACGGAACACCTGCAAGTTCAGCGCAAAACCCAACCCATGTTTATGCTTCATCAGCTACTTTTTCAGTTTGCTTAACAATAACTGATGGTTGTGGAACAGATATTTCCTGTCAAGATGTTAGTATTTGTATACCTTCTGTTTCAGGGTTTAGCTATACGCCAAATGGACTTTCCACAATAGACTTTACAAATGCTTCTATTGAGAATTCTACAATTACTTCATACTCTTGGGATTTCGGAGACGGAACAACTAGTTCTGCAACGAACATAACACACGGGTTTATTTCTGCTGGGACATACACTGTTTGCTTGACAATTACAGATGGTTGCGGATCAGATGTTATATGTCAAGATGTTATTGTCACATGCCCAGTACCAAGTGCTGGATTCAACACAAGTGGTAATGGATTTGAAACTGTAAACTTTACTGATGCGTCAACTTCTGCTGATTTAAATGCTTCATACACATGGGATTTTGGTGATGGAAGCGCTGTTGATAATAGCCAGTCACCAACTCATATATACACACAAGCTGGAGTATACAGTGTTTGTTTAACAGTTGATGACCAATGTGGATCTAACACAACTTGTCAAGATGTTACAATTCAAATTGTTGGAATTGATGAGTCTGAATTGAATTTATTCTCTATTTCTCCAAATCCAAGCAATGGATTGTTTAATATTGAGATGAACTCTTCAGATAAAGCATCAACTGTTTCAGTACAAAATGTTCTTGGAAAAGAAATTCTAACTTCAGAAATAAATGATGGAAAATTCCAAGTGAATATAATAAATGAAGCGAATGGTGTTTATTTCATAACAATAAACAATCAATCTAACTCATCTACATTAAGAGTGATTAAAAAATAATAATTCTTTAAAGGATTAGAAAACGAGTTGCAATATGCAGCTCGTTTTTTTTTTTGAACTATTTTTTTTGAGACTTATGCAATGATTATTTGAATATACTAGATACACTTAATTTCAAACCAACGATATGAGGCCTTCTTCTCTTCGAAGAAAAATATTTTAAGGATGTTAAATAAAAATCTATTTACCTATCATTAATAATCATATAATGCTCAAACTTATCTTGAATAAAAACTATCAAGTCCATCTCTGATGCTGTCTTTAAGAAGGTTTCATCTATATTTAAGAAAATCACAAAGTCTTCGAACTGTTCCTCAGTTAAATCAACAATTTTATAAGCAACATAAGTTCTTAATAGCTCTTGTACAATTTTCGATTGATCATCACGAAACTCCCATTTTGCAACAGTTCGCTTTGATTTTTCTTTTTTAGAGAAGGCTTGATACAAAGCTGTTATTGGACTTCTTAATACCTCTATACCTGTAACTTGCCTCGTTTCACGCATAGCTAATGCCGAGCGCTCCTCTTTAATTTCTTCTAATGATTTTATTCGCTTGACAATAACCTCTTCAATCTCTTGAGGCTTTCCTTCGATGTAGTAAGCAACCTTATGCTGACAATTATCATCTGCAGCAACAATTAGATTAAACACTTCATAACCCTTACAAGACAAGGAGATGGAATCACCTTCAGAAACATAGGCAGAAAAAGTTCCGTTTGGCTGACCGAAAACGCCTCGACCAGTATTACGATTAATCACCATTAGGTTATAAAAAGCCTGGGGACGCAAAGAATCAACTAATTTACCCGTAAGCAGCACTTTGTCACAATTCTGTGATTGTACATTAAAAGCTAAAATTAATAGCAGTGATATGATACTTAATTTCTTCAAGAAATCAAAATTACAAAAAAATGTACGCTATATAATAACAGCGAGACAAAACAAATGTTAATTCAAGTAAGTTTACATTTGTGAATAAAAGTTTACAAATTATAAACAACATGTAAATTGACTATATTATTAAAATTTATCTAATTTTGCACTATGAAAAGAGTTGTAGTTGGACTTTCTGGAGGTGTAGACTCAAGCGTCACGGCATTATTGCTAAAAGAACAGGGATATGAAGTTATTGGTATGTTTATGCGTAATTGGCATGACGAAAACGTAACACTATCCGATGACTGCCCATGGATAGACGACTCTAACGACGCTTTACTTATAGCTCAGCAGCTCGACATACCTTTTCAGGTCATTGATCTAAGCGAAGAGTATAAGGATAGAATTGTAGATTACATGTTCAGTGAATACGAATCTGGACGAACACCTAACCCGGATGTACTGTGTAATCGAGAGATAAAATTTGACGTTTTTTTAAAGGCAGCCCTTGAATTGAATGCAGACTATATGGCGACTGGGCACTATTGCAGAAAAATCATTCATGAGGATGGAACTTTTGGACTACTCACAGGCTTAGATGATAGCAAGGATCAATCCTACTTCCTTTGTCAGCTCAATCAAAATCAATTATCCAAGGCACTCTTCCCGATTGGTGAGCTGCAAAAAAGTGAAGTTAGAGAGATTGCAAAAAAGAATGGACTAATTACTGCCGGAAAAAAAGACTCTCAAGGCCTCTGTTTTGTTGGGAAAATAAGTCTCCCAACTTTTCTGCAGCAAAAACTATCACCGATTAACGGAAATGTAGTTGAAATACCTGACGACCTAGAAATTTTTAAGCAATATAGCTTGATAGAACCGACAAGTGAAAATGTTGTTGCACTGGCGAATCCATTCATATACACTCCTGAGCTGGGCACTAAAGTGACCGAGCACATTGGAGCCCACTATTATACAATAGGGCAACGTAGAGGGCTTAAAATAGGCGGGAGACCTGAACCTTCGTTTGTTATTGGGATTGACATACCGACGAATACTGTTTATTCTGGCATGAAAGATACCCATCCAGGATTGAACAAGTTCGCTTTAAAAATAAACAAAGATGATTTTCATTACATATCTAAACATCATAATGACAAGTCTTTAGATGGCTTAACCTTAAGTATTATGGTAAGGTACCGCCAATCATTTCAAGAAGGTAGTTTACATGTTAAAGAAGATGGCTACTATGTTTTATTTAAAGAAAAGCAAAGAGGCATTACACCTGGCCAGTTTGCAGCATTCTATATCAATGATGAATTAATTGCGTCTGGTGTTATTCATTACTAACGGAAGGAGTATATTCTGTAAATGTATTGTCAGCATAAAACATAACCACCTTTACAAGCTCCTTATCTGAATTGTCTTTTGAAGCTTTGGCAGTATCAATGGTCTTTTCTTTTTCAGAGCTAGCCACTTCTTCTCTAGTAACGCCTGTGATTAGCCACGAAGCATTAACTCTCGGGTAATTCTCAATGACCTTAGCTAAGAAATCTAAGCTAGGCTTGTTTCGACCACTTAGGATATGTGATAAATTAGATCTGTTTAGCCCTAAACGATCAGCGAATGATGAAGGCGTAGCGCCATTTGCTTTAATTATTAGCTTTACTCGTTCTTGAATTAACATTTGTAACTTATTTATTTTACAAATGTAATTAATTTATTTGCTAATTTTAATTGAATACAAAAAAAAAGCTGCCGAAGCAGCTTAATAACTATATTAAATTCGGTCCTTAGTTCAGTGAGAAATTCAACTCTCCTCTACCCTCTTCTTTCTTATTAAACCTAATAGTATCCATCAATTTAGCAACTTGAAAAATGGTAAGCCCACTTTCTTGACCTTCTACCTTATGAGTCATTAACTTGCTCATAGCGTTTTTAACTGAATTATCTATCATATTGAAGTTTGTAAATTGCATATCTTTTTGTTTTCTTTCTCAGCCGTTTACGGTTTCTTTTTTCAGAATGTTACAAAAACTACCAATTAATTTAACATTGTAAATTATCAAGAGCAATTAACATTGTGAATATCGATATAATACACTAATAATCAATACGTTTAAAGATTGTCTCGAGAAATGAATATTGATTATTTGTTGATCAATGGATAAATCAGATCTTCAAGTCCATTGATTTTTATTTCAAGCATCAGCTCTAATTGACGCCCATGCTTTCCTGCAGGAAAACCTTTCCCCTTATACCATACTAGATAAGGCTCCGGTAAATGCACCAAATATTTGCCTTTAAACTTTCCGTAATGCATCTTGGCATTTGCAAGCTCTACTAGTTCATGCTGCTGCGACATTGTCTTTTATTTATTCGGAATAGATCTTAAGACCTCCAGGTAATAATCCCAAAATTTTTGAACGGAAGATATTTGACATTTCTCGTCTGGAGAATGTGCTGCTCTAATGTTTGGACCAAATGAGATCATATCAACCCCAACAAGATGCTTAGACAATATTCCACACTCTAAACCAGCATGACAAGCCTTCACCTGAGGCTCTTCCTTATACCGCTCGATATAAATGCTCTTCATTATTTCTAAAATTGGCGAGCTTGAATTCGGCTGCCAACCTGGGTATTCACCATTCTGAACTACGGAACATCCGATTAAATCAAAAGGCGCTCTAACAGTATCCGCTACATCATCTCGAGAAGATTCAACGCTCGAACGCTGTAAAGACTGAGTGATAAAATCTCCATCTTTTATAATTACTCGTGCTAGACTAGAAGAAGATTCAACAAGAGTTTCAATCTCCGGACTCATTCTGAAAACACCATTATGAGCTGCCTGTACAGCATTAACAATAGCCTTTTGAACAGAAACATCAGTCATCATCTTACCGCTATTTGGAACAACAGTAGAATTAATTATCAACCCTTTCTCTATTGAGCTATATTCTACCTTTATTCTATCCGAAATTATCAAAAGACTTTTCTCGAAAACTTCTATTGAATTAAGACTAATGGCAATAATAGCTTTTGATTCACGGGGAATGGCATTCCTCAAACTCCCTCCATCAACGGAAACAATACGGAAATCAAGCTGATCCTTTAAAAAATGAGAAAAAATTCGGTTCATCATTTTATTCGAATTACCTCGTCCTTTGTCAATATCCATACCTGAATGACCACCTATCAGACCTTTAACTGAAATCTCAAAAGACTGATAATCAGCAGGGATTTCTTCTACATCATATTTCAAAGAAGTATTTGTATCTATTCCACCTGCACAGCCAATTGATAATTCATCATCATCTTCTGTATCAAGATTTAATAATATTTCACCAGAGAAATTAGAAGCATCAAGATTAATTGCGCCAGTCATTCCAGTCTCCTCATCTATTGTGAACATAGCCTCAATTGCTGGATGTTCAATGCTATCTGAAGCCAAAACAGCCATAATCGCTGCAACTCCTATACCGTTATCAGCGCCTAATGTTGTTCCATTTGCATCAACCCAATCACCAATTACACGCATATCAATACCTTGAATAGCAAAATCAAAATCAGTATCGTTATTTTTTTGATGCACCATATCAATGTGAGATTGAAGAATAACAGTTTTCCTATCTTCCATTCCGATTGATGCGGGTTTCTTTATAACGACGTTACCAATGGCATCTTTGATCGTTTCGAGTCCTAGTTTATTTCCAAAATCCATCATAAACTGTATGACCCTCTCTTCCTTTTTTGATGCTCTAGGTACTGCGTTTAAATCCGCAAAATTATTCCATAAACTATTTGGCTCTAAATCTCTTACGTTCATCTTAATTTATTTTTTTATCTTTTTCATTCTTATCCACTCCCTCATTGAACTGTATAATTC
>CAJQQA010000075.1 GCA_905480355.1 uncultured Flavobacteriales bacterium
CTACCTTTACTTTCGTATCCTTTTTCATTCTTTCAGACTTAGTATCGTCATTTGATGAAAAATTACCTATAGTTATAAACTTCTCTCCTCCCTCAGAACGAAACATCCCACAAACTTCTGTCCAATTGTATCGCGCACTGAATATTTTATTGTCATTATTAAAATGTAAGATGCTCGCATCTTCAATAATTGATAATTTAGAATCTGTCCCAAAGGCTTTCTTACTCAATTTTGCCCCCACATTATTTGAAGCGTATTTAGATGCCTCAGACAAAGATGCATTATACTTTACACAGTAGCGCATACCCTTCTTTAATGGAGATTCTAATTTAATCATAAGATACGATCGTTTTAATTTATCACCATAAGAATATGCAACAATACCTGCATAGTTTTCTCCTTCTTTTGCTACTTCTTTACCGTAGATATTCAACGGAACATCAATCTCTGGCATTTTTGAGCTTACAAATAAGTCTGCACGACTACCTGTTGGTGAAACCCAACCAGTTGCACTTTCTATTTTACCCAATCTTTTCGGCTTCTTTTCAACACTTTCAAAGGAGCCATTTGGCACTAAATTCTGAGCATCGTCTTGAGCAAAAGTAAAAACAGACAGCATCCCTAATGTTATTGATAATATTAGATTTCTCATTTTCATCTTATTTAATTTTAAAATTCTTCACTGTATTTATAAATGTTTTCACTTTTTCAGGGTCAACGTCTGGATAAACACCATGCCCTAAATTAACAATATGCCTCTTACTTTTGAATGAATTCAACATATTATTTGTCATTTTCTCTACTTCGTTGTGCGAGGAATAAAGAACACAAGGATCTAAATTACCTTGTAAAGTTTTGTTCTCACCAACTATATCCCTAAAAGTTCTCATGTCAGTATTCCAATCAACTCCTATTGTATTGCAATTTAACGCTGCGATTTTATGAGCAGAAGCGTAAGCACCTTTAGCAAAAACTGTAATTGGCACTTCGTTTATTGCGTTAACAATTCGTTCCATGTATTTCAATCCAAATTCTTCGTATTGACGTTCACCTAATATTCCTGCCCAAGAATCAAAAACCTGTACCATATGAGCTCCTGCATTAATTTGCGCTTTCAAATATTTAATTGTTACCTCTGTGATACGATCAAGCAACTCGTGTGCCAAAGTTGGATTTGTATATAAAATTTTTCTTGATTCTGAAAAAGTCTTTGAACCTTGTCCTTCTGTCATGTAGCAAAATATTGTCCAGGGAGCACCAGCGAAGCCAATCAATGGTACTCGTCCATTTAGCTCTTTGTTTGCTATCCTAATCGCTTCTGTTACGTATCCCAATCGATCTTCGATATCAAAGTTCGTATTTGCATAAATCAATTCATCAGTAGAACGAATCGTCTTTTCAAACCATGGACCTTTCTTTTCTATTAATTGATATTCAAGTCCCATCGCTTCAGGAACAACCAATATATCAGAAAAAATAATTGCCGCATCAACTCCAAGAATATCAATAGGTTGAATTGTGACTTCAGCTGCTCGTTCTGGCGTTTCAACAAGTTCTTTAAATCCAGACAAAGCTCCTCTTACTGCTCTGTATTCAGGTAGAATCCGACCTGCTTGACGCATTAACCACACTGGATATCTCTTAATATCCTCACCTCTTGCAGCTCTAAGTAATAAGTCATTTTCAATTTTCATAGCTACAAATGTAAGAAGAATAAGCCATTTGTAAATCAAAACTCATCCCTGATATATGTTAAAAATGAACACTCAAATAATTCTGAATTCTCTCTAAAATCACCAATCAATAGTACTTTCTCCAATAGAGAGAAGGTAATCGTTTACTTGACTAAAAGGTCGACTACCAAAAAAGCCGCGATATGATGATAAAGGGGAAGGATGAGGTGATTTTATAATGAAATGAGTTCTCTCATCGACTTGACTCCCTTTTTTTTGAGCCTTTGCTCCCCATAGAATGAAAACAATATTTTTTCTTTCTTTCATCAATTCAATAATAATGGCATCTGTGAATATTTCCCAACCTCGATTTGCGTGGCTGCCTGCTTCGCTTTCACGAACAGTTAACACCGTATTTAAGAGTAGAACTCCTTGTTTTGCCCATGATAATAAATCTCCATCTGATTTTTGAACGCCGACATCTGAATACAATTCTTTAAAAATATTCTTTAAACTTTTCGGTAAAGGCGTTACTTCTTTCGTTACAGAAAAGCATAAACCATTAGCATGCCCTTTCGATGGGTAAGGATCTTGTCCAATAATAACAACTTTGACTTTTTCTAAACTACAGTTTTTCAAGGCTTCAAAAACTTTATTTTCATCGGGAAATATTGAATTTGGATTTTCTTTTCTTTCAGAAGCAATGAATGAAGAAAGTGCTTTAAAGTAGTCTTTTGAAAATTCTTTCTCCAAAAACTTTTCCCAAGAAATCGCCATATTAAGTTCCATTTCGCTAAAATAATTGATTTTAAGAGATGGTTCATTAAATTTACACTTATGAAATATTTATTTTATAGTATAATTATTCTGATTATGTTTTCTTGCGATAGCGACAAGTCTTCGGAAACAGCTAAAAAAAATATTGACGCTGTAGTTTTTGAAACAATTGAACAAAGAATTACTCGACATATAGAGGCTAATTTAAAAATCCCTGCAACAGAAAAATACACGTATCAAATATTCAAAGGAGAAATTAACGGAGACGATAGTTTAGACTTTATCATTACTGTTAATCGTTTAGACTTTGCAATTAATGAGGCAATAGAGAGAAAGAGAATGGCAAAGAGTGCTTCATCAGGATTCATGGGGACTTTCAATTTTATTTTCTACATGAATGGCGATACAAAGAATATCAGTACAGCGATTCCCATACCATCTAGTGCTAAAGGTAAACTTAAAGTAAGTTTTGAACACCTTCGTAGTGAGTCATTCAATGACTTTATGGTTGATTTCAAACTAGATAATGCTTCATTTCGAAGATTTTTCACACTTTACGACGAACAGCCAAGGGAAATATTTGAAATAATGCTTTATGATGGCTTGGGAGATATTGAAAACCATGCTATTTCAATTGAATATAGCCAAGGAAGTTACTCTTTGGTAAAAGACATTCTCATTTACACGGGAGAATTAGAGAAAGTTAAATTTGACGATCCAGAAAAAGTCTATTCATACAATCCCGAGATAAAAAAGACTGACCTACTCGAGCGAAGATGGTTTTTCAATTCAAATCAACGGAAATACTACACAAAGAAAGACCAATAATAGCTTAAAAAAGGACTAAAATATTGCTTTAATTGAAATTGTCGCATTCAAACCTGAAGCCGATATTCCAGATCCAAACGTGCGATACAATTGATTGGTAATATTCTCAAGTCCTGCGTTAAGTGAAATATGCTTATTGAAAAAGTAAGCTCCTTTTAGATTAATTGTGTACCATGATGGAGTAAATGCTAAACCACTTTCATCTCTTGCATAAACTAAATCATCTAAGTCACCCAATGGAAAATCCTTGTTTTTAACTTCTGCTTGGTAAACTACATAAAACTCAAGATGCATATGTCTTCGTTTATAAGCTAAAGCCGTTCGCCCAAAAGTAGGCGCAACATGTGATTTAGGAAAATAACGAGCACTGTCTAAGCTATACTCAAAACCTTTCTGATAACTAATGGAACTTTTTAATGTTAAACCCTTTGCAATTGAGAATTCGACACCTCCTTGAATTCCGTACACATATGCATCACTAACGTTTTGAACAGCCACAACTTGGCTTAAAACACCTTCATATAAAATACTATCCTGGCCATCAAAAGTAAAAGAAGAGCGAGCCAAGGCATCCTCCAAATAGGTATAATAAACAGCTCCATCAACTTTAAATATGCCTTTAAACATTTTCACAAAACCAACTTCAGCGTTGTAAGCATATTCTGGTTTCAGATTAATATTTGGCACAATAACGATACCAGGTTCGGAATCAAACACTTTACCAATGTCATCAATGTTGGGGGCTCTAAATCCAGTGGATGCATTAACATAAAATTGTGTTCTCATATTTGGGTTATAAACTAAACCTGCACTACCGTTCATGGCGCTATTGTTATTTGTTATCGCTGTTACAGGATATGTGAATAATGTTGTATCAAAAGATGCCTTGATATCATAGATTGAAAAGCGAATACCTCCATTAATATCCCATTTTTCATTTATAGAATGAACTAAATTAGCATAAACACCATACGTTTGCCAAGTACTGCCATCAGGGTACCTAGGATTAATTTCGATTTTAGCTTGATCAATTTTCGCTTCTCTATATGCATTTGATTTTACCTGATTAAATACTCCTTCTAAACCATAAAACAAGTTTGTTTTATGGTTTAATTTTTTATTCAGATCAACATTTAAAGAAAAAGCATTCACTTCCTCAAATTGTCGTCTAATAGTTGTTGCTCCAGTTTTCCTATCATGTCTACTTTCTTTAAAATTCTGGTAAGCTAAGCCAATTCTTAATTGCCCATAAAAGGCATTCTTCACTGGAGAATTTACAATTGTCAACTTATGCATCATCCATTCTTGAGGACCATAATACCATTCTGCTTTGTCGAGAATACCATCATTATTTTTATCTTCAGTTAATCGATCATAGCGAGGAGCATCTGACGATTTCGAATAGTTTAGACCGTAGGAGAGAAACCACTTTTCACTGGGTTTAAAATCTACATTATGCAATAAGCTGTATTGAGAATAACCGGACTCTCTTTGAATTCTTGGCGTTTTATTAACTAATGTCGTATCTGCTCCATTAACAGTTGACTGATAACTTGGGCGCAAAAAAGTTGAATTACCGTGTTCTCCTGCTTTCAAATCACCAAAATTAGAATAATTAAATGCCGTAAATGAAGCCCATTTTTTATTACCTAAACTAAAACTTAGATTAGAAGTGGATTCATTACTTGAACTTGAATAACGCGAAAAAAGTGATGTTTTTACGTAATTTTTTGTTGAATCGGGACTGAAAACTGGCCGTTTAGTTGTGAAATTCATTACCCCTCCAATAGCATCAGAACCATAAATAACCGCTCCTGGACCAAACTGAACTTCAGCAGATTCAAGAGAATTAGCATCTAAAGAAATAATATTTTGAAGATTTCCTGATCGGAAAATCG
>CAJQQA010000076.1 GCA_905480355.1 uncultured Flavobacteriales bacterium
CTGATATTCCGGCATTAGAATTTGATTTATACCAACCACTAAATGATACGGAAACGGAAAGACCTTTGGTGATCGTATTGCATACGGGTACGTTTGCACCAATTATATACAACGGAAACCCTACTGGTAGGCGTCAAGATGAAGCTACAACAGCGATTTGTGAAAGTTATGCAAAGCGTGGTTATGTAGTGGCAAATCTTGAATACCGATTAGGATGGAACCCTGCTGCTGCAACTCAAGCATTGAAAGGAGCTAGTTTAATGAAAGCTGTTTACCGTGCAATTCAGGATACTAAAAGTGCGGTTCGTTTTTTCAGGAAAGACTATGAAAATGGGAACACATATGGAATTGATACATCAAGAATCATTCTTTCTGGACAAGGTTCTGGCGGTTGGGTAGCTCTAGGTTATGCAACAGTTAATAAATATGAAGAGATAACACTTCCAAAGTTTTTAGATGTTGATCCAACTACAGGAGCTGTAACTCCTCTTATAGATACTACCGAGATTGGAGATTGGGATGGATACGGAGGAGCAATGAATATGGTAAATACTCCTGGTTATTCTAATGATGTTCATATGGTATGTAGTATGGGTGGTGGAATTGGAGATTTGAGCTGGTTAGAAGCTGGTGAAATTCCAATGTGTGCTGTTCATTGTCCAACTGACCCTGTTGCCATATACACAACAGGTAATGTTTCTGTTCCTTCTGCAGGGTTAATAACAACAGAAATTAGTGGTTCTTATGATGTAATAGAAAAAGCAAATCTGCTCGGAAATAATGATGTATTGTGGGCCGTAAATGCGGGAAGTGATCCTTATACTTTAGCTGCACAAGCAGCATCTGGAACAGCAGTTGGAATGATGGATTTTGGGGGTACTGTAGTAGGAGCACCTGTTGATAATGTATTTCCATATTTAACAGGAAATCCGGGTGAAGCATCTCCATGGGATTCTTGGGATCCTGCTTTTGTTGAGTTTATTGCAGTAAATGTATTAGGCTTAGCTGCTGGAACAGGAACTCAAGTCTCAAATGATGCATTATTGACAAACCCAGACATGAGTCCAGCAAAAGCAATGGCATACATTGATACTACTTTAGGTTATTTCTGTAGAAGAATTTTTAGAGCGACAAACCTTGATGGTCAAGCTAATCTTGAAGAACTTGGTGCTGAAAATGTGATAGAGATATATCCAAATCCAACTTCAGATAATCTAAGAATAACTGTAAAAGATGAATTAATTAATTCCATAAGCATTTACGCTGCAGATGGTACACAGGTTTATTCACTGGAAGAAATTGATCAAAATTCCATAGAATTAAATAACTTAAATGTAAGTCCTGGTATATACCATTGTACTATCGATTTGGATACTCAAAAGATTACGAAGCGTATAGTGATTGAATAATAAGTAAATCAAATAAACCATTACATTAAAAAAATGCTCTGATAATTCAGGGCATTTTTTTTTTATTACAGCATAATACCTTTTATGTTATAGGAGATTCTTAGAAAAAAAAGAGATTAAAACGAAGCTTAGTTAAGCATTTAATAAAACTTGCAGATAAATCCAAAAGAACTCCATTTACAAACACTCGTTAAACTTTAGTTAAATAACTCCTTTATTCATTTGATTTATCTACATTTACCTATCGTTCTTAAATGAGCGTTTTACAGGAGAAATGACAACAAAAGAGCTACTTCAAACAGTTAACGATATTACTCAAGAAAACATCGATTACATTCGCAAAGCGACCAAAAAGCTGAGTGAGTTTCAATTGAATTGGGTACCTAACCCAGGAGTCTGGAGCGTGAATCAAGTTTTAACTCATGTAAATCAATACGGGAAATATTACCACCCGACATTTACACGTAAAATTGAAAATACGAGATTCACCTCAACCAAAGAAGTTTTTATTAGTTCTCCTCTAGGTCGTTCCGCATGGAAATCTATGAAATTAGGTCGTCTTAATAACGTTAAGAGAAAATTTAACGCCCCCAAAGGAAATAATCCTTCACTTGACTCGAATATCGTAAGTGACCAAGAAATTGAAAGCTTCATTACTCAACAGGAAGAATTACTTACAATAATTGGAAAGTCTGAAAATGTAAATCTCAAAAGAGTCAAAATTCCGATTTCTATTTCAAAAATTGTTCGACTTCGATTAGGCGATGCACTACTTTTTGTTGTTTACCATAATCAACGGCATATTCAACAAATAAAAAATTTAATCACAAGTCGAAATTTCCCAAAGAAATGATGACAAAGGCGTATTGTAAAGTTAGCATTGCACCTTTAAGAACTAATCCTTCAGATCCTTCAGAGATTGTAACTCAATTACTTTTTGGTGAACTTGTCGAGATTTTAGAATTAAATTCTACTTGGGCAAAAGTCAAAATTGAAAATGATCAATACATTGGCTATATAGACAGTAAACAGATTGTTCAAATCACGGAAGAACAATCTAAAAGCCAATTCTCAAATTCATTCTTTCTTAAAGATCGTGAACGAACAATTCAAACTTCAATGGGAATTCAAAGAATCTGCAGAGCTTCATTTGTTCCGGTAGAAAATGGAGAGTTCATACTTGGAAAAGATAGGTATCATTTTATTGACAATCCTTCAACTTTAAAGCCAACACTTCTCGAATTGGCTCATGATTATATTAACACACCATACTTATGGGGAGGGAAAACACCATTTGGTATTGACTGTTCAGGCTTTACACAAGTTCTATTTCAATTATATGGGTTTCAATTACCACGTGACGCATCACAGCAAGTGAAAATTGGTCAAACAATTGATTTTAATGCAGCTATCGAAAACGATTTGGCCTTCTTTGAAAATTCAAAAGGAAACGTTACACATGTTGGAATTTTGAATGGTAAAGGAGAAATTTATCACGCGTCTGGACACCTAAAGCTTGAAAAAATTTCACGTGACGGAATTATCAAAAAAGGAGACAATAAAATCTCTCATCGGCTCTGTTGTGTAAAACGTATCTTAAAAATGAATATTTTAAGAGTTTAATAAGAAATATTTAGTCATATTTGTAACAAACAAATACTATGAAAATACTTATCACGGGAGGAGCTGGATTTATTGGGAGTAATCTAACCAAAAGGCTAGTTGATGATGGTCATGACGTAGTTGTTTTAGACTCTTTGCTTAGAGGTAATAAATTAGAAAAAGAAACCTTTTCAAAAATAGAATTCCACAAAGCAGATGTTCGAGATTTTGACTCGGTTGTTAACGCTTCAAAAGGCTGTGATGTGATTTTTCATTTAGCGGCTGTTCTTGGAGTTGAAATTGTTGCTGATAATCCTGTTGAAACAATGGATGTTGAAGTTATTGGTACGCGAAATGTAGTAAATGCAGCAGAAATCAACAATATAAAAAAAATACTATATGCCTCTACCAGCGGAATTTATAGCCATTCAACGATTGAAAACCTACTGACCGAAGAAGTATTAGTTGACCCAAGAACATCTTATGCGATGGCGAAACGGTACAACGAAATATATCTTGCCTCTCATCATGAAGAAAAAGGAATTGATGTTGTTTGTCTTCGTTTTTTCAATGTGTACGGATGGAATCAAGACAATAGAATGGTTGTTCCATTATTTTTTGAGCAAGCCATGGCAAATGACCCAATTACTGTCTTCGGATCAGGAAAACAGACAAGAGATTTCACATATATTGATGACACTGTTGAGGCATGTGTTGGTTTAATGAAAGTAAGCGGGTGTCATACTGTCAACATTGCTAATGAAGCTGAATGGTGCATAAGCGATGTAGCTGAACAAATAAAAGAAATTACAAATTCAACTTCCGAAATCATATACACCGAAGCTCCTAAAAAGAGAGATGCTTATGAAGTTGAACGAAGAGTTGGTAGTTCTAAGAAATTAATAAACTTAACTTCTTACAAGCCTGACACCTCTCTAGGAGACGGATTGAAATTAATTTTTAACCGAAATTATTAAACCCAATTATGCTTAAAGATCCAACAATCTTCAACCTTATTGAAGAAGAAAAACAACGGCAATTAAATGGTCTAGAACTTATTGCTTCTGAAAACTTTGTAAGTGATGAGGTTATGCAATCAATGGGTAGCGTTCTTACAAATAAGTATGCCGAAGGGTTGCCAAATAAAAGGTATTATGGCGGTTGCGAAGTAGTTGATAAGATTGAAACAATTGCAATCGATCGTTTATGCCAACTTTTTGGCGCTGAATGGGCAAATGTACAACCCCACTCAGGTGCTCAAGCAAATGCAGCAGTATTACTTGCTTGTTTAAATCCAGGAGATAAAATTTTAGGGTTTGATCTTTCGCATGGGGGACATTTAACACATGGTTCACCAGTCAATTTTTCAGGAAAACTCTATGACCCTTATTTTTATGGTGTCAATAAAGAAACTGGTCAAGTTGACTATGACATGATGGAAGAAGTTGCGAAAAAAGAAAAACCTAAATTAATTATTTGTGGCGCTTCAGCTTATTCGAGAGATTGGGATTACAAAAGAATTCGTAAAATTGCTGACAGCGTTAAAGCATTAATATTGGCAGATATTTCACATCCTGCAGGACTTATTGCCGCAGGCTTACTAAATAATCCTATGGAATACTGCCATATCGTTACAACAACGACGCATAAAACACTTCGGGGACCACGAGGCGGTGTGATTATGCTTGGTAAAAATTTTTCAAACCCTTATGGTTTGAAATGGAAGAATGGTAATCCTAAGTCAATG
>CAJQQA010000077.1 GCA_905480355.1 uncultured Flavobacteriales bacterium
CTCACCAAGGAAGAAAGATACAAAATCAGATCCTTCTCCTGGCCAAGCCAATTGAATTCTAAATAGAATCGAAAGCAACATTGCAACAACTCCCATAAAAATAGCAGTCATTAGAAATTGCTTACCAATCATCTTGTGATCTTGACTGAAAATATATTTCGAGACAAAACTTTCCTTGTGATGATCGTGTGAATCGTGATCTCCGTGTAAATCGGTTGCTGCTGCCGCCATTCTAATTATTTTTTAATTATAAATTCTTAATGTCATACTTCAACTACTAATGAGTCCATTGCGTTCCCTTCAGCGTCAATAATAGTTTCAGCTTCTGCTGTCTCAGATGCGAAATACTTATCTCTAAATGTTTCAAATGCTCTTGAATCCATCCACGCATCGTATTCCTTTTCTGACAATACAATTACTGTCATTTTCATTTTGTAATGTGCGCCTCCACAAATCTTGTTACACATTAAAACGAAATTAAAATCTGGATTGTTTTTAGTTTTTCTAAAATCTACTGAAGTAATATCTGGTGTAAACTTAAATCGTGTAGTTAAACCAGGCACAGTATTCATTTGAACTCTAAAATTTGGGAAATACGCTGAATGCAATACATCCTTAGATCTAAAATTCATTTCATACTCTTTGTCAATACAAAGGTACAATGTGTCTTTTTGAATAATATCATCCCATGCGTAGGCATCAACTTTAGGATCATGTCGACCTTTCATTTGTTTCAAAAGACGAATTAGTCTTTCTTTACGTCCTAAATCAACCATCAACTCATCTCTGTCTGCTATAGATAAGATAACATTTGGATTATTCAGCTTCTCTTCTATCGAGCTAATACTATTTGCACCGAGCTCCATGTGAAAAATAGCTGAATCAATTGTATTTGTTGTTAGCAAGGCCAATTCATTATCGTCAGTTGTTAACTTGTAATCAAATTTTCCTAAAGTATTATCATCACCAGAATAACGAGCGGTCCAATCAAACTGCTTTGAGAATAATTCAATTCTAATTGATTCTGGAGCTGCATCATCTGTAACTTGATTCCATGTTCTTAAACCTAGAATGATAATTACTGCTAACACTGCTGCAGGAACAATTGTCCAAATCATTTCCAATTTAGAACTGTGTGGAAAATAAAATGCTTTAACACCTGGCTTCTTCACATACTTCCATGAAAAATAGAATAAAACGATATGGGTTAAAAAGAAAATGAGTAATACAATAATGAAGTTTAAGTTATAGAGCCAATCTAATTCGTGACCATGCTTAGACGCAGCGATACCTCTTCCAGTCCAGCCATACTTAAGCATCAACCAAATGAATCCTCCGAACAAGGCCACTCCGAAAAGAAGCATTAAATTGGCATTCAATCTATTGTCTCGGTTGCTAATCTCCTCTTCTTTCTTATTCCCTAATCGAGAAGAAAGCTGATAGATTTTCATCAATCGCGCTACGGTGATTACACCTAGAACAATTACTGCTAATATGATTAATTTACTTGTCATTTATCTAAAATTATCTGTAAAAAATTCGCTTATATTTCGTGATGGATACTTTCATCCAAAAAAGGGTGATTAATTGGTGTCATTGGCGCTTTTGACAAGTTATTCAATATAACGCGGATAAATATACCTGCCATTAACATTAACATTCCTATTTCTAAAAATCCAATTGATGCTCCTGCACCTAATGAACCAGCGGAAACCATGATGTATACATCTGACCAATGTCCAATAAGAATAATCACTCCAATAATTGTAAGTGTTCCAGCATGACGCTTAGCATCTCTAGACATCAACAATAACATTGGGAAGACCATGTTTACCAAGAACATTCCAAAATACATAACTTGGTAATGCTCTATTCGCATCATGTAATAAATCACTTCTTCTCCAAGGTTAGCATACCAAATTAGCATGTACTGAGAGAACCATAAGTACGACCACAAGAATGACGTAGCAAAGACCCATTTTCCGATATCATGGATATGATTGTCATTTACCTTTGGTAAATATCCTAATTTCTTTAAATACAATGTTAAAATAACAATGACCGTCATTGAAGAACACCAGATTCCAGCGAATGTATACCATCCGAAAAGTGTTGAGAACCAATGTACGTCAATTGACATTACCCAATCCCAAGAAGATGTAGAACTAAACACTGCGAAGAATACTAAGAAAACGGCTCCTTTCTTGTAATTTTTGAAATGAATTTCTGTACCACCAACTTTATCTTCCTCTAAAGATCTTGTTCTAAACCCTCTCCAATACCAAAAATAAATTCCCAAATAAGCAACAGTTCTTATCCAAAAGAATGTTTTGTTCAAATAAGTGGATTTCATTTTAATAATGTCATCATGCGCAACAACTTCTGGATCCATCCAAGTATAGATATGTGCTCCGTCCATTATTGTAAGTACAATGAAAATCAACAGCAGAAATCCTATTCCGTAAGGAATGAATCCCATCACTGCCTCAATAACTCTTTTTACTGCTGCGTACCAACCAGTTTCAGTTGCATACTGCAATGCTAAAAAGAAAAGTGCCCCTAAACCAATTGAAAAGAAAAATAAACTGTTGATCAATCCATTCGATAAAAATCGTGTTGCAAAATGATGGTCACTAGAATGCATTGCTATTCCAATACCTGTAAACAATAAACCAATCACCATAAGTGTTAGAGTAAATGTTTTTGCCTTTTTTGATATTTTAAATTCCATGTCTTATTCTTAATTGACTTGTAATTAATGATGTTCTTCTATTTCTACTTCAACTGGAATTGAATCAACAATTACTTCAGTTGCCATGGTTGTTGTACTATCAAATTTTCCATAATCAGGATTTTGAATACTACGAATTTGATGTACAATTGTCCAAATTTCTTTTTTGTTGATAATAGATCTGTGCGCTCCCATTGCTCCTTTACCATAGTAGATGGAGTAAAACAATTGTCCATCGCTCAACTCCTTAAGATTAGCATAATCAGGCACGCCAGCAAATGATCCATTCTCCATCATTGGTCCATTACCATCACCTTTTGCACCATGACAGTGAGAACAGTTATTCATAAATAACTCTTTTCCTTCAGCGAAAATTGCCTCACTATTGTCAGCTGTCAATTTTAAAGGGTTCATATCAGCTGCAGCAAGTGTATACTCATCAACATCTGTCAATTCTGCTCCAAACATACCGTGAGATAATTCAAATGAAGTATTTGCCTTTCTAGCATAAGGTAGCATTAAGCTCACTTCTTGCTCGTCTGTACCATAATAAGGAATTGTTCCCATAGGTGGCGTTTTTGCTGAAAGTAGCATTTTAACTTCTTTATTCTCGCGTCCTCTAATTTCGCCATAATCTACATAAGGCTCAATTGCCGGAGATCGGTACATGTCTGGCATATACTCCAATCCTGGGCTGTTTGGATCTGAACTACATGAGTTCAAAAGTAATACCGTAATTGAAACGATTGCGATACTTGTGATATTTCTTAAATTCATTTTCATTTTTATTCTATGAAAAGTTATTAAATGTCCTTTTGTTCTAATTCTATTATCCCTGTTGACTTCATCATTTTTTCAAGTTCATCAGCAGAAAATTGTGTGTTTTGTGAAGTTCTACACTCCATCACAAACTTATCGTCAGTTGTTCTTGGATCAGGGTTTTGTGATTTCATACCTGGTAAGGTTCTATTTGCAATTAGATAAGTAATCGCCATACCATGTGCAGCACACAAAACTGTAAATTCAAAAGTAATAGGAATAAAAGACATCATATTCTCCAAATAAGAGAAGCTTGGTTTACCACCAATATTCATTGGCCAATCATAAATCATAAAGAACCACATACCGGTTGTTGCTAGCGTTAAACCAATCATTCCATAAATAAAAGAAAAGATTCCAAGTCTTGTTTGCTCAATACCAATGATTGGGTCAATACCGTGAATAGGAAAAGGTGAAAACACTTCTTCCACTTTTACTCCTTTTGCAACCAACATCTTTGCGCCATCCTTAAGGATTTCTTCATCGTCGTACATTGCATATAATATTCTGTCTGCCATGTCTTATTGATTATTAGTATTCATTAATTCTTTTGCCTGATTCGCCCAATCATCTTTTTCTGGTTTCCCAGCAAATTTACCGATTAGTCCATCAAGAAGACTATATTCATTCTTTGACATCTTAGCTAATTGATCATACGACCAAATCCCTATACTATTTAATGTGTCTTCAAGCTTAGGGCCTATTCCTTTAATTACTTTCAAATCATTCTTTGAATCAGCTGAGCTATTCCCAACAATTGCCAACAGCTCCCCAGCAGGATTTGTAGAATTAGAATCTTCTGTTGAAATTTCTGATGTTTTCTCTTTCGTTTCAACTTCTGCTTCAATCACAAGGGATGAACCAGCTAATGGTTTCGGCTTTGGATGAACTTCAGCATCACCATTTTTATAAGATTCTCCTGAAGACTTAAGAATTGTTTTCAATTCATTTAATGCTAATACAGGGAAGTACCTAGCAAACAATAAGAAGAATACAAAGAATAATCCAATCGTACCTAAATAAACTCCAATATCAATGTGACTTGGGTAATGCATACTCCATGAAGAAGGGAGGTAATCTCTGTGGATAGAAGAAACGATAATAACATATCTTTCAAACCACATTCCGATATTTACAACGATTGAAATAACGAATGTAAAAATCAAACTTCTTCTTAATTTTCTAATCCACATCAATTGCGGAGAAACAACATTACAAGTCATCATGGCAGCATAAGCCCACCAATAAGGTCCGGTTGCTCTATTAAAGAATGCATAAGCTTCATATTCTACTCCAGAATACCAAGAAACAAATAACTCCGTAATGTAAGCGGTACCAACAATAGATCCTGTAACCATGATTACAATGTTCATGTATTCAACATGCTTTGTGTGAATATATGCTTCCAGTTTCATGGCTTTTCGAATAACAAGCATTAGCGTTTGTACCATTGCGAACCCTGAAAAAACAGCCCCGGCAACAAAATAGGGTGGGAATATGGTCGTATGCCAACCAGGTATAATAGAAGTCGCGAAATCAAATGATACAATCGAGTGAACTGAGAATACAAGTGGTGTTGCAAGTCCTGCAAGAACGACTGAAATTAATTCAAAACGATTCCAATGCTTTGCTCTGCCAGACCAGCCAAATGATAATATTGAGTACATTTTCTTAGAAACTGGCTTTTTAGCTCTATCTCTAATAGTTGCAAAATCAGGAATTAAACCGATATACCAGAACACTAAACTCACTGAAAGATATGTTGAAATGGCAAATACATCCCAAAGTAATGGTGAGTTAAAGTTTACCCATAAAGAACCAAATTGATTTGGCAAAGGAAGAACCCAGTAACCTAACCATAAACGTCCCATGTGAATGAGCGGAAACAAACCTGCCATAAAAACGGCAAAAATTGTCATTGCCTCAGCAGAACGGTTAATGGCCATTCTCCATTTCTGACGAAAAAGTAAAAGTACTGCAGAAATTAAGGTCCCTGCATGTCCAATTCCAACCCACCAAACGAAGTTTGTAATATCCCAAGCCCAACCAATGGTCTTATTCAATCCCCAGACTCCAACTCCAGTTCCAAGTAAATATAAGATACAGCCAACGCCATATAATCCTATAACGAGGGCTATTCCAAATAGAATATACCACATTCTTGGTGCCTTATCCTCAATTGGCTTACAAACATCTTCTGTAATGTCGTGATAGGTCTTATGACCTAAGATGAGAGGTTCTCTAATTGCTGCTTCCTTATGCATTTACAATAGGTTTTATTTCAATTAATGATGATTACTTTCACTATGTACATCCTCATGTGATTCATTTTCAGCACCATGTCCAGCATGATGAGTTTCCTTCACAACTTGAAGTACATCTAATTCTTTATTCTCTTCGTTTCTTACTTTTACTTTATACCAAACGTTTGGTTTTTGACCTACTTCTTCTAAGGCTTGATAAGCACGATCTTCTCCTGAGCTCTTACGAATCATCGATGTTAAATCATTCCAATCTCCAACAGTGATTGCATTTGTTGGACAAGAATCAGAACAAGCAGTTGAAACATCACCATCTATAACTGGTCTTCCATCTTTCTTCGCTACTAATTTTCCTTCTTGAATTCTTTGAACACAGAATGAACATTTTTCCATGACACCACGAGTTCTCACTGTAACGTCAGGATTTAATACCATTCTTCCGATATCATCTTGAGCTGGATTGACCTCTGCTTGTCCCTTATAAGAAGGATAATTAAACCAGTTGAAACGACGCACTTTATATGCACAGTTGTTCGCACAATATCTTGTTCCAATACACCTGTTGTATGTCATTTGATTTAACCCTTCATTACTATGCGTTGTTGCTGCAACAGGACAAACGGTCTCACAACCTGCATGATTACAATGCTGGCACATCATTGGCATGTGAACCACTTTTGGATTTTCAGATGGCTTCTCTGCTTTTGTGAACGAGAATGTCTCTGCATCTTTTCTTAGACCAACAACCTCTTCTTCATCAGAAGCAAAGTATCTATCAATTCTAATCCAATGCATTTCACGACCTCTTCTTACTTCGTCTTTTCCAACAACTGGAACGTTGTTTTCAGATTGACAAGCAATTAAACAAGAAGAGCAACCGATACAAGAAGACAAATCAATTGTCATTCCCCAACGGTGGCCAATATGCTCAACTGGATGCGCATCCCACAAATCAAACTCGCTTACTGGAGCTGAAACGTGATTACCATGCTCATCCATCTTTTGCAACATGTGCGAAGGATTATAAGCCTCTTTATCTTTGTCGTTGTATATATCCAATGTTGTCTCTCTAACAACAGAGTGACGACCCATTACCGTTTGGTGGATTTGCGTTGAAGCAATCAAATACACTTCGTCCTTTCTAGTTACTGTACATGATGCGCTATATGACATCGTTCCATTTACCGTTGAAGTGAACCCAGAAACATTTTTTCCAATTGGTGTTGGATTACCTGCTTCATTCATAATATGACCTCCGTACTGTCCTGTTTGGAAAGCGGCTTTACCAATGTTTTCACCATTAGCTCCTCGCCCATAGCCTAATGCTATACCAACTGTTCCAAGTGCTTGTCCTGGAAGTGGGTAAGCAGGTAAAGTTATTTCTTTCGATCCAACTTTTACTGTCG
>CAJQQA010000078.1 GCA_905480355.1 uncultured Flavobacteriales bacterium
ATCATCGGTAACTTCAAAAGTGTAAAATGTATTGCCCGTAACCTCTGGTAATACAATTAACACAGTGTCATTCTGCCCAGACACAATAGTTGGATCTGGCAGCCATTGAGAAGAAACAATAGTATTTTGATAACCAGATGAACCTGGGAAATAAGATGGGTCAAAAAACAATCCCCATTCAAATATGTAGCCATCATCTTGCCCAAGATTATCTTGAATAATAATTGTCCATTGACCATTCACCGGACAACCTGCAAAGGTATTAAAATCATCTTCTGGCAAGAAAACTCCATTTGGATTTAGCGAAACTCCAGGTTCAGCTCCGGGTGTAGGGATGGTATTGTTAGCTGCTAATTCTGTAGGGTAATCTCCCCAAGTATTAAAGACAGAACTGAAACAATATTCCCACCCAATGCCAGGACCAGTTCCATCTGCTGGATCTGGATCTCCCATGTTTATTTCAATACCATCACTTCCTCCTGGGATGAATCCATCACCATCAGGGTAAGAATTTAATAAAGTAACTTGCGTTCCATTTGGACACTCCAAGGCAATTTCTAAATCTCCTAAATAAGTATGTTCCATGGTAATACAAACTTGATTCAAATCTTGTGAGTTATTAATAGTTGAACCATCTGGAAAACCTCCTATATCAATTGGAGCTTCATATTGCGCACCCGAACCGTCAGGTAAGAAAGTCAAACCAGCAAAAGAACCTCCTAATTGAAAAGTTCCAGCTGGTATATCTACACCTACAGTATCCGATGCTGTTACTCCACCTATCAATTCAGTGCTAATACCTAAGCAGACTGAATCTTCTAGTGGACCAGTTCCAGCAAAACTTGGCAATTGAGAAACGCGGACTTTAAAAATTATTCTTTCTATTTGAGGAAATGCATCAGTTATTTTTAACTCCACTAAAAAGCCACTTCTTGTCAAAGGTTTAAACCAAATAGAATCATTATTTGGATATGCTTCTCCATCAGAAATATTCCAATCATAAATAACATTGTCTATATTTTGTGAATAACCAAAACCTGTACTTTCCAAAGAATATTGAAAAAGAGGTTGCGCAATTAACAAAACACTATCACCTAAACATAAATCGATAAAGCCTGTGTCAACTGGAGTAATAGCATCTGGTGTTTCCCCATTCACATAACCAACGGCATGCGGTTCAAATGGCTGATTTTGATTACCACAAGAAGCAGTAGCAATCCATCCAGTCCCTTCGGAAGGCCCTCCGTCAGAGACAAACACTAATGTCAAACATCCTGAAGGATTATTATCCCAAGATGCTGTATAAGTAAATCCATTTGGATCTGTCCCTGAATTATGAGCTCCTAGCAATGGAGATGAAACGTCTGGCCCGTCAAATACGTATATTGTATCCGTAGGATCCACCTGAAACTCAAAACCTGCATTTATAGCAAAAGTTATTGTCATTTTTGTTCCTTGCGTCAAATTCGGACAAAGAACAGTTGTGTCGTTAAAGTTGGCTGTGTAATTTGCTGCCCCACCATCATCAAAAAAATTGTTCCCTCCTATTCCAAACGTACTGCAATCCACAGGATTATTTTCTAAAAATCCAACATCTCCCATTACGACATTCTGACCATAGGTAGCAATTGAAGATGTCAAAATCAAGGCTACAGCAGCTGTTATTCTTAAAAACTTATTCATTATTTTTGCGCGTTTATTTCATGATTTAAAACCCATTCCGATTTCATCACCAACATCTTATCAGTGCCTTCTATTCGGAAATATTGATTTGTCTCCTTTATTTCGATTCCTAGATCAAGAAACGATTCTCCTGCTTGAGGTTGTTTGATACTAACTAATTCTTGGCTTTTTTCTTTCGGAATATCAATAATGTAAATAGCATTATCGAGCGCATAAACTAAAAGACCCATCTTTTCAGGATTTGAAACTTTCATAAGTTCCAATTCTTCAGAATTATACTTAGTAAGCAATCTTTTGTCAATCTGCTGCCCAAAAGAAACTGCAGACAAAAATAAAGTAAAACATATAATTGATAAGGTTTTCATAAAATAGTATTGTTTATAATCAATAGACACACATTGTTTATAAATAGTTGCATTTTGGGAATAACTGTGTGCTTTTTCTTCCTGCAAATATAAGATTTAAAATTAATTTTGTATTAAGTAAAATAAGGATCAAAAAAACAAAGAATGGAAACGAAAGAGCTTAAAAGTATTGCATCCCAAGTTAGAAGAGATATCGTAAGAATGGTGTGCGAGTGTAACTCAGGCCATCCTGGTGGATCTCTAGGTTGCACGGACTTTTTAACGACATTATACTTTGATGAGATGAAGCATAACGCTGCTAATTTTAACATGGATGGAACAAATGAAGATGTTTTTTATCTCTCTAACGGCCATATTTCTCCAGTATGGTATAGTGTTCTGGCTAGATCTGGATACTTCCCTGTTTCAGAACTAAGTGGTTTCAGAAAATTAGGATCTAGACTTCAAGGACATCCGTCAACAGATAAAAGCTTGCCTGGAATAAGAATGGCTTCTGGATCTTTAGGCCAAGGAATGTCTTGTGCAATTGGCACGGCATTGACAAAAAAACTTAATAACGATGATTCTATTGTCTACTCGCTTCATGGTGATGGAGAATTACAAGAAGGTCAAATTTGGGAAGCCGCTTTATATGCAGCAGCAAATAAGGTAGATAATTTAATTTCAACTATTGATTACAATGGTCGTCAGATTGATGGAGATCTTGAAGACGTCCTCCCAATGGGTAACCTTGTTCAAAAATGGCAAGCTTTTGGATGGGAAGTTCTTGAAATGGATGGTCACAATATTGATGAAATAAAAACGACTTTAGCGAAAGCGAAGAGTCTCGTTGGTAACAGAAAGCCTATTATGATCGTTATGACTACTGAAATGGGACAAGGAGTTGATTATATGATGGGGACGCACAAATGGCATGGAACAACACCAAACGAGGAGCAATTGACCAACGCCCTGGGGCAATTAGAAGAAACTTTAGGAGATTATTAAATTGAAAAAATTCATACTTATAGCATTTGTTTTCTTTGCTTCATTTAGTTATGGACAAGAAGATTTAACGAGAATACTTTTTATTCTTGATGCATCAAATAGTATGAATGCACGCTGGGGTGAACAAACTCGAATAGAAGCAGCAAAAGAACTATTAGCAAAAACAGTTGACGGTCTGAAAAACGTGCCGAATTTAGAAATCGGCTTGCGTGTTTATGGACATCAGTCTCCAATTACAGCAACTTTTCAAGATTGTAACGACACTAAACTTGAAGTCCCTTTTGCTAGTGACAATTTCAATCAAGTTAAAGCGAGAATTAGGTCAATTTACGCAAAAGGTACGACACCTATTGCGCGATCTTTAGAAGCTGCAGCAGGTGATTTTCCAGATCAAAAATCGAGAAACATCATCATACTAATTACTGATGGACTTGAAGCATGTGATAACGACCCTTGTGTAATAGCGAAAAAACTTCACGACAAAGGTGTTAAAGTTACCCCATTTGTAATTGGTTTAGGAATGGACCTTTCGTATCTCGAAAAGTTTAAGTGTATTGGAAGCTATACAGATGCAGAAACGAAAGAATCTTTTGAAATAGTATTAGAGAATGTGGTGAACAAAGCATTGCTTAACACGACAGTACAAATTAATCTAAATGACACACAATCAAAGCCTTCAGAAACAGATGTTACTATGTTTTTATTCAAGGCAGGGACGTCAGATTTAAAATATACATTTACGCATACAATAAATAAATTTGGCAATCCCGACACACTTATTCTTGACCATATGATCGATTATGACCTGGTTATAAACACAATACCAAAGGTCATTAAGAAAAATATATCAATAACGCGCAACAAGCACAACACAATCGATGTAGATGCTCCACAGGGTTATATAAAAGCTAGATTCACCAATGCAAGTCGACCTTATCAATTTGACTTGAGAATTATGAAATCGGGGGGAACTAGAACTCTAAATGCTCAGAAAATTGGTGCTGTCGATAAATACATTGTTGGCAAATATGACATTGAAATTTTAACTCTCCCAAGAATTTATGTACAAGTGGAAGTTAATCAAAGCACTACATCTTATATCAATGTGAAAGCTCCTGGAACATTTAAATATTCAGCAGGAAAAGGAATAACTGGACAAGTTTTCACTAAGAATGTGGATGGAACATGGGATTGGGTAGCCAATGCAAAAGACAACTCGAGAAAAGGACAATGGAATCTTCAACCTGGAGAATATAAATTTGTCTATCGGAAAAAAGATTTAAAATCATCTGTATACACAGTTGAGAAACCATTTAGAATTAATTCAAACAACACAATAACAATAAAGTTATGATTGAGACAGTAGAAATTGAAGTTTTAGGAAAAAAGGATACACGTTCAGGATTTGGAGAGGGCCTTCTCGAAGCTGGAAAAAGAAATGGAAACGTTGTTGCTCTTTGTGCAGATTTAACTGGATCTTTAAAAATGAATGCTTTTCAAGATGAGTTTACTGAGCGATTTTTTCAAGTTGGAATTGCCGAAGCAAACATGATGAGCATGGCTGCTGGAATGACTGTTGGAGGTAAAATTCCATTTACTGGTACTTTTGCAAATTTCTCTACATCTCGTGTCTACGATCAAATTCGTCAATCAATCGCTTATTCTAAAAAGAATGTTAAAATTTGCGCTTCTCACGCTGGATTAACGCTTGGAGAAGATGGTGCAACTCATCAAACACTAGAAGATATAGGAATGATGAAGATGCTCCCAAACATGACAGTTATTGTACCATGTGATTTTAATCAAACAAAACAAGCAACTATTGCGATTTCAGAATTTGAAGGACCAGTTTATTTACGTTTTGGGCGGCCTTCAGTTCCAATTTTTATCAAACCAGATGCTCATTTTAAAATTGGGAAAGCAGATTTAATAATAGAAGGAACCGATGTTACAATTATCGCTTGTGGCCATTTGGTCTGGAAATCAATTGAAGCAGCCCAAGAATTAGCTAAACAAGGTATCTCTGCTGAAGTAATAAATATGCATACGATTAAACCTTTAGATGAGGCAGCTGTCTTATCTTCTGTAGCGAAAACAGGTTGCGTCGTAACAGCTGAAGAACATATGATTAATGGTGGATTAGGAGAATCTATCGCTCGAGTTCTTTCTAGAAATAACCCAAAACCTCAGGAGTTCGTAGCTGTGAATGATACTTTTGGAGAAAGTGGAACTCCAGATCAATTGTTGGCGAAGTACAACATCGACACTCCTGATATAATTAAAGCTGCATTAAAAGTGATACAAAGAAAGTAGAATATGATAGACAGCCTTGATGACAAAGAAATAATTGAATTATTCAATCAAGACGGTGATAAATCTAATCTAGCATTCAAACATATTGTCAATCAATTTGGAGGTACCCTTTTTTTTAATCAAATACGTGGAATACCGCGTTGCCATGAATTAACGAAATGACCGATAAAATTAAAAACGTAAAAAAACAACGTCAAGGTTCAGGCCCTAGGAGGAAATAATAGTAAACCATGAGTAAAACGAACGACTTTTTATCTTTTCAGGGTCAAACGAATCAAACGCCCTATTTAATTGAGGTTGATCGTGCAGATGGTCTCTACATTTACGATAAAAAAGGGAAAGCATTCATGGATATGATTGCCGGAGTGGCGGTTAATAACATTGGACACAATCACCCCAAAGTCATTAATGCTCTTAAATCTCAAATTGACAGGCATCTACATGTAATGGTTTATGGTGAGTATGTTCAAGACGCTCAATTAGAATTTAGCAAACGTCTTTGTAGTGTTTTACCAAATAAATTAAATACAGTCTATCCGGTTAACTCTGGTACCGAAGCAAACGAGGCAGCCCTGAAATTGGCAAAGCGCATTACGAACAGAACCGAATTAATTTCATTTCGAGGATCATATCATGGCAGTACACATGGATCATTGAGTGTGTCTGGTAATGAGACTAAAAAACAGGCATATCGACCATTACTTCCTGATGTTCAGTTTTTAGAATTTAATTCGATTGATGAGCTTGAGAGAATTACTGAAAGAACTGCGTGTGTAATTATCGAAACCGTGCAAGGTGATGCAGGTGTTCGTGTGCCATCATCCAAATTCATAAAAACACTAAGAGATCGATGCACTGAGGTTGGAGCACTTCTTATTTTTGATGAAATACAATGTGGAATGGGTAGAACAGGAAAGCTTTTCGCATTTGAGCATTTCAATGTAACTCCAGATATTCTAACTTTAGGAAAAGCGCTTGGCGGAGGAATGCCCATAGGTGCCTTAGTTTCATCACAAGAAAATTTACATCAATTCACTTTTGAACCAATGCTTGGTCACATAACTACTTTCGGAGGTCATCCTGTAATTTGTGCTGCAGCTAACGCATTTTTAGAAGTGATGGAAGAGGAAATTAACTTTAATAATGTAGAAAAACTTGGAGCCCTAATTGAATCTGAGCTCTCCTCTGAAATTGAAATCATTGAAATACGGCGCATTGGAATGATGCTAGCTTTAGACATGATATCATTTGAGCGTGTAGAGAAAGTAGTCAGTAAATGCCTTGAAAAAGGACTAATTGCGTTCTGGTTTCTTTCACATCCTGACAGTTTTCGTTTATCTCCACCGCTAAACATTTCAGAAACACAGGTTCTTGATGCTTGCCGAATTATCAAAGAAGCTATTGAAGAAACTAAGGATTAGCATCCTCATTTTATAGTATCTTATATTGTTAATGTTATCTTTGCCTTCTTTAAAAAGTGAAACTCATTACTAGTGAAACGATTTTTCCGTTCGATACAGACTCATTTTCCATCCTTACACGATTTGCGGTTTTCGTTGAAATTCTTCAAAATGAATTTAACGAAGCAACCGCATGAATATGATTTTAACGCATTAAAGAATTTTACACCCGGAGACGATCAAGTTTTTATTGATGTTGGATCAAACCGTGGTGAAGCTATTTACTCAATGTTACTCACGTCAAAAACAGAGACACCAATTATTGGTTTCGAGCCAAATGAACTTATTTACAAAAAATTAAGTGCGCGTTTTGTTAATGTACCAAGGGTTAAACTTTATAATTCTGGAATTGGTAATTTGAAAGAAGAACTCACTTTATTTGTGCCTTTCTATCGAAAATGGATGTTTGATGGACTTTCTTCTTTCAATTACACCGATGCTGCAGAATGGCTAAAAACAAGACTCTGGAATTACACCGAGAAAAATCTTACGGTTAAAGAGATACAATGTGAAATTGATCGACTAGATGGTTTTAACTTGAATCCTTACTTTATTAAAATTGATGTGCAAGGCTTCGAGATAGAAGTATTAAAAGGAGCTAAGACAACAATTGAAAAACACCTTCCAATTATTCTTATTGAATCAATTTGTAAAGAAAGCACGGCGTTTCTGGAAGAATATGGCTATCAATTCTATTCTTATGTTAATGGTAAAATGAAATTGGGACGTGGGAAGCTGAATACGTATTGTATCGTTAAGGGCAAGTTAGGAGTTTAAACTGCCGAAGAAACCTCATCAAAAAAATCACAAAGTATATTTATTCATAATTTAAGAGGATTTCGAATGTCTTAAAAAATTAAGAATTGCACTTGTAATTAGTTTATATTCTTTCTCTTCGATGCAGTAAGGTGCATTAATAAAAATAGTATTTCCTAATGGCCTTAAAAGAATTCCATTATTTAAGAAATAGGCATATGCTTCTGTTTTTACATCTGAAAAATAACTGCTTTCCCCATTTGTTTTCACTTCAAAAGCAATGATTGTTCCTTGATGACGTATATTTTTAACACAGCTGAGCTCTGTCAATTGATTTGAAAAATCTTGATTCCATTGAATAATATTATCTATCCCTTTCCACGTTTCTTTCTTCTCAAATAAATCTAAATTCGCGCATGCAACAGCACAAGCTATAGGGTTTGCAGTAAATGAATGTCCATGAAGTAAAGCCTTGCCGACCTCATCAGACAAAAATGCATCGTAAATTTTATTTGAAGCGACCGTTAATCCCAGCGCCATAACACCAGCTGTTAATCCTTTCGAAAGCGCTACTATATCCGGTTTGTTATTGCAATGATCCATTGAAAACATTTTTCCTGTTCTACCGAAACCAGTCATCACTTCATCAAAAATAATAAGCACATCATGTTGTTTTGCCAACTCCGTCAGTTGATCTAAGAACCTTGCAGAATACATTCTCATGCCCGAAGCTCCTTGGACTAAAGGCTCAACAATTAATCCTGCGAATTCTCCTGTCGAGAAGAGCGATTCAGCCTTGAGTAGGACCTCTTTTTCATTCTTTTGCGCAGGAAAATCGATGTAGTCTACATCAAAAAAATACGCTTCAAATGGCTTGTTGAAATACCCACGTTGCCCTAGTGACATCGCGCCAAAAGTATCACCATGATAAGAACCTTGAAGTGCCATAAAACGATGTTTGTTCTCTTTTCTATTGTGAAAATACTGTACAACCATTTTTATTGCAATTTCAACTGCAGTTGAGCCGTTGTCCGAAAAAAACACTTTTTCTAAATGCGAAGGAAGAAGTGAAGTAATTCGGTCAGCTAATTCAACTGCCTTTTCGTGAGTTACACCAGCAAAAACAATATGATCTAATTTGGTAAATTGTTCATTTATTGCTTTTGCTATATGAGGATGTCCGTGACCATGAGTGTTTACCCACCAAGATGAGTTTGCATCGATGTAAGTGTTCCCTTTAGAATCGCCTAAAAAAACTCCTTTTGCTTTGTTAATTTCTAAATGTTCGTTTGCCGTAAGATGCTGGGTGAATGGATGCCAAACATGCTCTTTATCCTTCTTTTGAAGCGTATCATTTTTCGTTTCATTAAAGTCTGATTTCAAAATTGCGTATTCATAATTATCTGACCAACCTGACTTTAATGGGAGTATTTCTCTGCAAATACCTTCCATTTTCATCCCAACTTTTTCCAGCACTGCTATTGATGCGACATTACCAGTAGCACAACCGGCTGTAATTCTATGTAAATTCAATTCTCCAAAACCAAAATCAAGCACTAATTTTAATGCCTCAGTAGCAAATCCATTTCCCCAATATGTCGGATGCAGCTTATACCAAACTTCAGCACTTTGCATCTTTTCTCTCGAAAGATTTAAAGCAATTAAACCAATTCTATTCTTCTTAGAGTCTAAAATAGTAAAAGTGTAATTTGAAATCTTTTTTTCTTTCAGCTTGTCAAGTAAAAATGTCAACATTGTCTTCGATTCCTTCATACTTTTAGGAATACCAAGCGTATTGTACTTATCAACTTCTGGAAAAGAATGCAACTCATGAGAAAAATCCAAATCCGATTTTTCAATAATTCTAAGTGCTATTCTATTTGACATGTTAGCTTGTTTTGCGGTTAATCTTAATTCTTTTACTCAATTTACAATGCAAAGCTTTTCTAATCTAGAGAAAACAAATTGGCTTGCTCTTTTATGAATTCTTTTGTTATGACGTTAACTTCCGGAATTCGTGCAATCATTTTTAATCCTGTAGTAGATAAAATAATCTCCTCAGTGTCTCTATTTTCTTGCCCGACAAAGACAATTCCTTTTATTACTACTCCTCTATTTTTCAAAACTTCAACTGTTAATAGTGTATGGTTAATACTCCCTAAATAATGCCTTGACACAATTATTACGGGCAGTTTAAATTCTTCGATTATATCAGCAATCATCAATCCATCAGAATTTAATGGCACCATCAATCCACCAGCTCCTTCTACGATAAAGTTACCGTCAATTTTAGGCAATGAAAAATCTAAAACACCCAATTTGACACCATCAATACGCGCAGCTGCATGAGGAGACATTGCTTGAGATAACTTAACTCCTTCTTTTAAAACAGTGACATTCTCTGTTAAATTTTTAATTTTAATAGAATCGGAATTGACCAAATCACCGGCTTGTATAGGTTTCCAATAAGTCGCTTCCAATGCTTCGGACACGATTGCGCTAACAATTGTTTTACCAACGTCCGTTCCGATGCCTGATATGAAATATTGGTGATGCTTGTTCAATGTGACTTATTTTAAACAAAGATATTTTAATCTTAGAAATGGAGAAGGATTGGCCAAAAGAATATATTTCAACTAAAGAGTTTATTTAATATGAAACAAATAATTGAATGGTTATTTTAAAAATTACCGAATCACAAACGACAGTAATCGGTTATTAACCGAATAGGTATTTTTTCTGTAGGATGTTTGTTGTATGAACGACATAAAAAAGAATATTGCATTAAAACATCTTCTCATTGATGGTAGAAAACAAATTGGTTTAAAGTTTTATCCTGATAAGGTAATTCATGCACTCATTAAAGGACTGCCAAACATAAAATGGAGTCAAAAATTTGGAATGGTCTATACCCCAAACACTCCCCAAAATTTTAATTTGATTTTCTCAACATTCAAAGGGGTCGCGTGGATTAACCTTTCGTCTTTCTCCACCAAAAGAAAATTAACGAATGAAAATCAAACGATAACCGTTGATACTTATCGGAATAGAGAATTGGCTGTTGGTTATAAATCATGTCCCGAAGAATTCTTGAGAAAACTTGAACTAAAGCATTATTCAATGAATACAGCTCGCGTATACATTTTAATGTTCGAACGATTCATAAATGCACACGAAGAATCGGAATTACTTTCTATCAACGAAGAGCAAATCCGACATTACTTACAAAGTCTAGTACATGAAAATCGATCCGATTCTTACATCAATCAAATGATCAATAGTATTAAGTTTTACTATGAAGTTGTCATGGAAATGCCCAATCGTTTTTACTCGATTGAACGGCCTAGAAAAAAAGAAAGCTTACCTAAAGTGATTAGTGCGGAAGAAGTACAGATGATTATTAACAACACGAATAATATCAAGCACAAATGCATTGTAAG
>CAJQQA010000079.1 GCA_905480355.1 uncultured Flavobacteriales bacterium
GCAGACATCGATTTCTTAACATCTTATGACAGTTATGAATTGCCAGAAGCGAAGTCAGCATGTAAAATGATCGCACCCGAAAATATGGACGAATTAGTACGCTTACTCCATGAGGAAGCTAAAGTTATTTAAAAGAAAATTATGTCGACATTAGTATATATAAGTAGTAGAAACGGAATTGCAAAAAATGCCAAAGAAGCGGTCACTTATGCAAAAAAGATTGATAGTGAAGTAACTGTTGTAACGACAGGTGATGCTGATGAGGCAACATTGAATTCTTTAGGAGAGTTTGGAGCATCTAAAGTATTGGTTGACCGATCGGTTTCTTTTGATGATTCTCAGCAATTAACGAATGTAATTGCAAAGGCAGTAGAAATTACGGCAGCAAACACAGTTGTTTTTTCACATGATCTAGCTGCTAAAGCCGTAGCGTCGAGATTATCTGTAAAACTAAAGACAGGCTTTATTTCTGGCGCAATAGACATTCCTCAAGGAGATACAGTTAAAGTCAATGTATTTTCAGGAAAGGCTTTTGGTAATGTCAAAATCAATTCGGAGCGTAAAATAATTTCTCTTCTTCCAAATAGTTTTCAACCAGAGTCGTCTCAAACAAATTGTACTGTAGAGGAATTTGACGGAAACTCTGGTGAAGCTCAAATCAAACTCATTGACACGAAAAAGCCAGAAGGAGAAATTCCACTACCTGAAGCTGAACTAGTAGTTTCTGCTGGTCGTGGATTGAAAGGCCCTGAGAATTGGGGAATGATAGAGGATTTAGCTGACTCTTTAGGAGCAGCAACTGCATGTTCTCGACCAGTCGCTGACATTGGATGGAGACCTCATCATGAACATGTTGGTCAGACAGGGGTTGCTATCCGTCCTAATTTATACATTGCAGCAGGTATTTCTGGAGCAATTCAGCACCTCGCTGGAGTTAACGGCTCTAAAGTAATTGTTGTAGTTAATACTGATGCCGAGGCACCATTCTTTAAAGCTGCTGACTATGGTGTACTTGGTGATGCTTTTGAAGTGATCCCTCAATTAACTGAGGCAATAAAAAAATTCAAAGCTTCAAACTAGAAATTTTAAGTATTAATATTAATTTTACTTATTGTAAAGATTCAATAAAGAGTAATCAATCTTGATTTTTTTGAGAAAACCTTTTCGATTAGCATGAAGAAAATAGAACTAGAAATTGTCGGATTATCATACAGTCAAACACAATCAGGCGCTTACGCCTTAGTTTTATCGGAAGCCAATGGAAATAGAAGACTTCCTATTATTATTGGTGGCTTTGAAGCACAAGCAATTGCTATTGAATTAGAGAAAATGACACCAACTCGTCCACTAACTCACGATTTATTTAAAAAATTCGCGACAACTTTTGCTTTCTCTGTTAAAGAGGTTATTATTTATCAGTTAGAAGAAGGAATTTTCTATTCTAAAATTGTATGTGAAAAAGAAGGCGAGATAAGTGAAATTGATGCACGCACATCTGATGCTATAGCAATTGGTGTTCGATTTAATTGCTCTATTTTCACTTCAGAAGAAATATTATCGACTGCTGGAATCTTATTAGACGAGTCAGAAATAGACAATGAAGATGAATTCATCACAGACACATCTACCGTGAAAGAAGAGCCAAAAGAAACGATAGAAGCTCAGTCAATAGATGAATTAAAAGAGCAATTGTCTACGGCGATTAACAATGAAGATTACGAATTAGCTTCGAGAATAAGAGATGAAATAAAGAAACGCTCTTAAGAAGAAACGTCACCTAATGATTATTAGTTTTATAAACTAATTTTAACACGCACTACTAATGGGATTGAAATTCAAACTGACAATTTTAAATTTTTTAGAATTTTTTGCATGGGGAGCGTGGTTGCTTTCTGCAGGAGCATATATGTTTGTCACTCTTGAGTTTTCAGGAATACAAATTGGTGCAGTATACGGCACCTTAGGTTTTGCCTCATTATTTATGCCTGCAATTATTGGAATAATTGCTGATAAATGGATCAGTGCTGAAAAATTAATGGGGTTTTGTCATCTAATTTTGGCCGGGCTTCTCTACTCTCTTGCAAATGTTACTGATTTCAATTCATTCTATCCTCTTATTTTTCTCGTTTCAATGTTTTACATGCCAACAATTGCACTAAATCGTTCCATATCATTTGCGCTAATAGAGAACAACGGACTAGATATCGTTAAAATTTTTCCGCCTATTAGGGTTTGGGGAACTGTTGGTTTTATCCTTGCTGCTTGGTGTGTTGATTTTTTAGAATTTGGCATAACATCCAATCAATTTTACATAAGCGCTGGTGCATCTCTTCTTTTAGGACTTTATTCTTTTACCCTTCCTAAGGTTGGAATGCAAAAAAATGAAGACAAGAAAACATTAGCGCAAGCCATGGGACTTGATGCTTTTTCCTTATTTAAATCTAAAAAAATCGCCATTTTTCTTTTGTTCTCAATGTTTCTTGGTTGTGTATTACAAATTTCCAATATGTGGGGAGATACATTTCTTAGAGATTTCGAAGAAAATTATTCAGGATCATTTGCTGTAGAACATTCTTTAGTATTCTTGTCCTTTTCAATGATTTCAGAGGCCTTATTCATATTATCCATACCTTATTTCTTAAGAAAGTTTGGCATCAAAAAAGTGATGCTTATGAGTATGGTTGCTTGGGTACTGAGATTTGCTTTTTTCGGAATAGGTGATCCTGGGAGTGGATTTATTTTCCTCACACTTTCTATGATTATTTACGGTATGGCATTTGATTTCTTTAATATTTCAGGATCCATGTTTATGGCCAAAGAATCCTCACCTTCAATACGTTCTAGTGCACAAGGATTATTTATGCTAATGACTAATGGTCTAGGTGCAATTATTGGAGCCTATGCTAGTGGATACATCGTTGATTATTATACTGGTGCATCAGGCATTAAGGATTGGTCAACAATATGGCTTGTTTTTGCCTGCTACGCTCTTGTTGTTACAATTGCGTTCGCCTTTGTGTTTAAGTACAAGCACAATCCGAATGAAGAATTAGATGTAAAGCACTAAATGGAACTTGAAGACAAAATCTTCTCGGTAACAACACAAGAAGACTTTGAGCGAGTTGCATTAGAAGTCTATTATTATCAGATCGAAAATTGTAAAGTTTACCGTGATTTTGTCAATCAATTAAACTGGCCTGCTCCTACTTGTATCCAAGAAATTCCATTTTTACCAATTGAGTTTTTCAAAACACATACTTTACTTTCCGAAAGTAAAAAAACGGAAATAATTTTTAAAAGTAGCGGTACTGGTGGCACTAGAAGTACCCATTACGTTGCTGACAAGTCACTTTACACGCAATCCTTTAATAAGCATTATCAAGAATTTATTGGACCAGCTAAAGATCAGGTTATCCTAGCTTTATTGCCAAGCTATATTGAGCAAGGGGATTCAAGTTTAGTATACATGGTGGATGACCTAATTAAACAAACGAACAACCCGCTATCCGGTTTCATTCTGAATGACATGGGATCTATTGTTGAGCGTTATCTATCTGCATTAAGGCTAAAGAAGAAAGTGGTTATTTTTGGTGTCTCTTATGCTTTACTTGATCTTGCCGAAAAAGGATTTGATTTTTCAAAAGCCTTAATTATTGAAACCGGAGGCATGAAAGGCAAGAGAAAAGAACTCACCAAAACAGAGTTACATCGAAGACTTCGAAAAGGTTTGAACTGCGACTATATTTCATCTGAATATGGAATGACCGAATTACTCTCACAATTTTACAGTGATAAAGATGAAGTCTTTTCAACAACAAACTTAATAAAGGTGTTTATTCGCGAAACGAATGACCCTTTCTCATATACTATTGGAGGTAAAACTGGTGGGATTAATATTGTTGACTTGGCGAACATTTATAGTTGTTCATTTATAGCAACTCAAGATTTGGGCAAAGCAGTTGAGAATGGATTTCAAATTATGGGACGATTTGACAACTCTGATGTTAGGGGGTGTAATTTACTCCTTTAATAAATAGGTGCTGTCAACTAAAAATTCAATCAATCTCTAGTTGAGTGAAAAAACATAGCTATATTTATAATAATATATGACAACTCAAACAATTCTTATTTTAGTACTCATTGGAATTTCTGCAGGAATATTAAGCGGATTCGTAGGTGTTGGCGGAGGGATAATTATTGTTCCTGCTCTTGTATATCTTTTGGGAATGTCTCAATTCGAGGCACAAGGAACTAGTCTTTTCGTTCTTTTACTGCCTGTTGGGGTTTTGGCCGTTATTAATTATACTAGAGCAGAAAATATTAATTGGAAATTTGGTCTTGTAGTAGCTGTAACTTTTGTTATCGGCGGCTATATTGGGTCAAAAATAGCTTTAAAAATATCACCCTCAGTTGTGAAATTAGTGTTCGGAATCATTATGGCTTTTGTTTCTGTTAGACTTATTCTTTCTGGGTTTAATGGACTGTCAAATGAATCGTGATTTAGAAAAATATATTTTATCGAAATCCGATGATCTTTTTGAAAAGGTAGTTAGTATTCGTGAACATATTCACGCGAACCCTGAACTTTCTTATGAAGAACATGAAACGATGCAATATGTTTCTGAACAGCTAACTGATATTGGTATTGAGCATCAAACAGGTGTAGGGAAAACAGGAATTGTAGCCATAATCCGCGGAGATCAACATTCAGAAACTGATGAAGCTATTGCTCTTCGAGCCGATTTGGATGCACTGCCTATTATTGAAGAAAATGAAGCTTCTTATGCTTCAAAAAATCGAGGTATAATGCACGCTTGTGGCCATGATGTTCATACTTCAATTCTTCTAGGTGCAGCTGAAATAATAAATGCTCAAAAAAATAAATTGCCTTATCCCGTAAAATTAATTTTTCAACCTGGAGAAGAAAAAAACCCTGGGGGAGCAACATTAATGATTGCTGATGGCGTTTTAAAAAACCCTGCTGTCAAAACTTTATATGCACTGCATGTTTTTCCCGAACTAGAATATGGTCAGCTAGGTTTTAAGGAAGGGATATACATGGCATCTTGTGATGAGATATACATGACTATTAAAGGGGAAGGTGGTCATGGTGCGATGCCTCACCAGTGTATCGACCCAATAGTAATTGGAGCAAATATAGTTACAAACCTTCAACAAATAGTGAGTCGTAAATGCGATCCAAAAACTCCTTGCGTTTTATCTTTTGGCCATTTTGAGGCCATTGGTGCCACAAATATAATACCGTCAGAAGCACTTCTAAAGGGTACTTTCCGAACGATGGATGAAGTCTGGCGTAAAAAGGCACTAGAAATAATTGTGTCAAGTGCTGAAGAAATTGCGAAAGCAGCTGGAGGGTCTGTGAAAGTTACGATAAGTAAAGGTTATCCATATCTTGAAAACAATCCTGAAACAACTCGGAAAATGAGAAGTGCGGCGCAATCTTTTTTTGGCGAAGAAAATATTCACGAGCTTCCAATTCGATTAACGGCAGAGGATTTCTCGTTTTATTCACAAATTGCACCCGTCTGCTTTTTTAGGCTTGGCGTTAGAAATGAAGAAAAAGGAATTACTTATGGTGTCCATCATCCTAAATTTGACATTGATAAAGAAGCTTTAAGAACTGGTGTTCGCGCAATGTGTGTCGCTGCATTTATTGAATAAACAGAAATATGAAACCATGCTTTTTTCTTGTGTTCCTTCTTCTTCTAGTCTTTTTAGTGCCTTCCTGCAGTAAAGAGAGAAAAGTTTTAAAACGCATGCATGGTAATTGGACAATCACTCAATACACCTTTCAAAACTTCAATAGTTTCAAATATGTTTACCCAAGCCAAGGGAGCTTCTTTTTTGAAGATTGTAGCAACGACTATTGTGCTTACGCAATAAGTGTTTCTTATGAAGTGGGGTCAATAAGTTTTCAGAAAAATGAAAGTGGCACGTATGATTTAGATAATGACGCTGAACATTACACTTTATTAAGAAATAACCTAGATGGGTCAATATCAAATCTCGACGAATGTCGTATCGTTTTTATCAATAAAGACCAAATGAGCACTCAAATTAAAGACGAATTTGGTATTCATCATTTTGTTCTTGAAAAATAAGCTCTATTCCCCTCTTATTAAGGTCACATTTCCATGTTTGTTAACAATTGCACCATCAAGCGTTACACCATCAAGTTTATAGAAGTAAACTCCTTCTACGCAGGTATTCCCAGCCCGATCAATTCCATCCCAAAGTACAGTCCCTTTATGATGATTGATTTCGTGCATTAACTGTCCCCAGCGATTCACAATAATAATTGTATAACCATTCTCATCAAAAAAGTCAAATTCTAATGTAAACAAATCATTTGCGTTATCCCCATTAGGAGTAAAGACGTTAGGTACATTTATCTCTGCAGAAATTGGAATCTCAAGGCTATATGTATCTGTGCAGCCATTGATGTCTGACACAATCAAAGTTACAACTTCAATACCTGGCAAACTCCAAACATTCGAAACATCTGCATTGGAACCGTTCAAGATAGTATTGTTTGAAAAAATCCAATTCCATGAAACTATTGGACTCAATACACTTGTAGAGGCATCCATAAATACAATCTCATCTCCAATGTCTCCACTGGGTGCAGAGGAGGTAAAAAAAGCATTCAAAAAGTTTTCATTAATAAGGATTGGATCTAAGTTATAAGTGACTTCACATCCAGAAATATTTGATATTACAGCTACGGGGTTAAATGTGCCATTTGTCCCATAAGTATAAATGAAATTGGCTATATTACTCGACACTACGCCATCTCCTAAATCCCATGCAATACTTGTCACTCCTGACAAACTATCCACTGTGAATTCAATCATCGGATTACAAAAATCACCAACATTTATCCAATCTAGACTGGCACTGGGTCCTGCAATAGTTATATAATCAGTTAATATAGTATCTCCAAAGCACCCGTATTCGTCCGTGATTGTCAATGTTGATGTGTAAGTCCCAGCAAAGACATATGTGTTTGCTGGGTTTTGATCAATTGACGAGTTACCATTTCCGAAAGTCCAATCCCAATTGGTAATTGTCCCATAAGCAGTTGACTGATCAACTAAATCTGCAAATACTGGTGGACAAATATATTCACCATTAGCATTAATACTAGCACCACTGAATGTATATGATGCTCCTGCGTCTGGCATAGAAACATACATATTTGCCGACGCAATATCCGTACATCCATTTTCATCTGTTACAACCATTTCCACTAAATGAGTAATAACGTTGTTTGGAGGATTTGGAGTCTCATCGAAGAAATCAGAATAGTCTATATCATTTGAGACACTAGTTCCATCTATAAACCACTCATAAGTTTGATTAAAGGACAGAATTGATGTGTTGGAAATTATGAAATTCTCTAAATTACAAACAACAGTATCAAGTAGAAAGGAAGCGTTGGGTTTTGTTATTGTGATATTCTGAGATGTAACAGGAGAAACACACCCAAAAATATCCGTGGCGACTAATGTTGTGGAAAAAATTCCTTCTGTAATATGATTGTAATTTACTGTTGCACCTAGACTCGATGTTGTTTGAGTTGTCAAGTCTGGAAATGTCCATAAAAATGAATCTAGGCTAACTCCATTACCTTGAGGCAAAGAGTTATTTGTAAAAATTACATCAAAAGGAGCGCAACCTAATGAATCAGAAGGTGAAATCACAGCTAAAGGCAATTCCAAAACATCCATTCCAAAAAAAGTTGATGTGTCTGCGCATCCAACGTTATTTGTGGCTATAAGAATTATATCATAACTTCCAGCGGTTGTATATGTGTAGTTTTGAATTGCTCCATTGATTATTGAACCATCTCCCATGTCATATGAATACGTTCCAAATGGATCGGATGAAACTGAAGCATCTGTTAACGTTATCGATTGATTTTTACACACAGAATCATTAGAAAGTGTGAAGTCTGCAGTATTATTTGATATGATAATTGTCACTTGAGTGCTATCTTCGCAACCAGTTGTATAATTATGTATCAACTGCTGTATAGTAAAGGTTCCATAAGTAGTGTAGTCATGAGATGTAGAGCCTAAGTCGGCATCATCGAAATCTGGATCATCAAAATTTGTAAAAGTTCCATCTCCCCATGACCAAATCATATCAGCATCGTCAGGAATAGCACCAATAATTGACATATCAGTAAAATCCACTGTCAATGGAAAAGATTCGGGATTACAAAATAAAGTTTGGGTAGCTATGAAGTTAGAAATCGGAGCTAGAATATACACAGCTTGAAGTTGCGTAATAGAATCTCTACAACCGCGGAAATCTACGATCAATTGAACATCAAAAAATCCAGTATCGATTGGGTAATTATATGTTGGGTTCTCCAACGTAGAGGTCCCTCCGTCACCAAAATCCCATTCGTATGTTATCTCTGAAGGGTCATTAGGAGCAGAAATCACAGATAGATTAGTAAACTCAACATCGCTTTTTGCACATTGAACAATTGGCGCAATACTAAAATCAACAGCGTCAATTGTTCCAACTTCAATGTAATTTATTAGAATAGTGTCCAATGAACATCCATTTGCTGTAGTGACCGTCAACATAACATCATAGGTGCCTATATTGTATGTTTCTATAGGCGGAAATTCACCAATAAAAGTATTCCCATTGCCAAAATCCCATTGCCATGAAACAATCGGATCACTTCCAGGATCTGGAGAGAAGGACATATCCGTGAACTGAACGTCTACCGGATCACAACCATCAACAACGTCAGCTGTAAAATCAATAATTAAAGCATCAACTTGTATAACTGAAGGTTGAATTAGGGTATTTGTACAGCCATTAGTATCGGTCATTGTTAGACTAACATCATAACTTCCATTATTTCCATATTGTTCAATAGGTGGGTTTTGACCAATAAAAGTATTCCCGTTACCAAAATCCCAAGTATAATTTACTCCACCTGAAGAGGTATTTACAAAAGTTACGTCCAATGGCGCACATCCAAGTGTCGGCGAAACCGTAAACATTGGAATGGGTAAAGGCAATACAACAACTGTTATTGAAGTTGATGACTGACATGACGTACCACTATCTTCAGAAGTTAAGTCAACAATATATGTTCCTTCCGCACTATATAAGTGACTATTCGTTTCAGTAGTAGAACTCGTACCGTCCCCAAAATCCCAATTCCAGATATCAACACCAGTAGTTGATGCATCGTCAATTTGAATTGCTTCACCAATGCAGACCGTATCAGCTGATAATAATATTTCAGAATCGAAATCATTCACTTCAATATCAGAACTAAAAGAATTGGAACAACCAGTATTCGCGTCTAGAACATCAATTGAAACAGTATATGAGCCGACTGTTGTGTAGGTTATCCCTATAGGAATTTCTGAAAGTGATGTTTGTCCATTACCGAAGTCCCAACTATAAGAAACTCCAACTCCAGTAGAGGAAGAATTTGAAAATATTGCATCAAAAGGAATTTCACATGCCGAATTCGCAAGAGAGAAGTCAGCAATTGGTAATGCAAAGACTGTAATGAAACTAGGTTTAACTTCAAAATCAGAGGTTCCATCTTGTGCTTGAATAGTCAAGGTTATGGAATAAACTCCAGGAATTGAATAAGTGTGAGTTGCATTTTGAAGGGGTGAAGAAATTCCATCTCCAAAATCCCACGTCCAAGCAACAATTGGAGATGTGCCTTCGGAAGAAAGATCGTTAAACTGAACCTCTTCTCCTAAACATACATTTAGATTGTTTGAGGAAAAATCAGCATTTAGCTGTCCAAAAGAAAAATTGAAAAATAAAATTAAACTAAAAACGATAAATGATTTCATCATAAGGATCATTGAGTATATATCTATAAACGAAAAAACCGGTGTGAAAGTTGCTTAGTTTGCCATTTCACTCATAAACTTAATCCACATTAAACGTAATTCTTCTTCAGAAAATTCTCCTTCGAACTCATCATATGCGATTTTTAAACTGTCTGTTTCTGCTTCTGAAAAATATTCATAGATTTCATCTTGTGAGTCTGAGTCGAGAATATCATCTATATAATAGTTGATATTCACTTTAGTACCAGAAGCAACAATCTGTTCTATCTCTTCAATAACCTCTTCAATTTTTTTTCCTTGTGATCGACCAATGTCTTCTAAAGATAGTTTACGGTCAATGTTTTGGATCAGTTGTACTTTCAACCCCGATTTTCGAACAATGGATTTTACTACCATGTCTTGAGGACGTTCAATATTGTTATCCTCTACATATCTTTTTATTAAGGTCGTGAAAGGAGCTCCATACCGTGCAGCTTTTCCATTACCAACACCTTGAATATTTGTCATTTCCTCCAAAGTTACAGGATATTGAAAACACATGTCCTTAAGTGAAGGTTCTTGGAACAGAACAAATGGAGGAATCTTTTCTTGCTTAGAAATACTTTTTCTTAAATCGACTAACTGATCAAATAAAACTTGATCAAAAGCAGACCCTCCACTACTAGTAATAATAGGTTCTTCATCATTTACCAAATAATCATGTTCTTTAATCAACAAAAATGACCAAGGCTTTTTCATGAATTTTCGCCCTTCTTCCGTTATTTTTAATACACCATATGATTCAATATCCTTTGATATCAAACCAGAAACGACGGTTTGTCTTATTACTGCATTCCAAAAATTAATGCCTTTATCTTTTCCTATACCAAAGTTGGGTAATTTATCATGCTTGTATACCTGTATATCTGAGACTTCAGCACCCGATAAAAATAGACAATAGTGTTTGGCCCTTTGAGTTTCCTTCATCACATCGATAGCTTGAAGCAAATGTAAAACTCTATCTTTTCCTTCATGCTTTTCTTTCGGATGACGGCAGTTATCGCACATTTCGTTGCAATCTTCAGCATTAAATTCTTCTCCAAAGTAATGTAAAATCATTTTTCGGCGACAGACAGACGTTTCTGAAAATGAAGAGATTTCGTTCAGTAGCTGTCTACCTATTTCCTGTTCTGCGACAGGTTTACCTTGAAGAAATTTTTCTAATTTTTCTACATCCTTATAACGGTAAAATGAAATACATTCTCCTTCTCCTCCATCTCGACCTGCTCTACCAGTCTCTTGATAATAGCTCTCTAAGGACTTAGGTATATCATGATGTATTACAAAACGAACATCGGATTTATCTATTCCCATTCCAAAAGCAATCGTTGCAACAATAACCGATACATCTTCCATCAAAAACATATCTTGATGCTTGGCCCTAGTAGAAGAGTCGAGTCCTGCATGATAAGGGAGTGCGTTAATGCCATTTACCTGCAGCAATTCTGCCAATTCTTCAACTTTCTTTCTGCTTAAGCAATAGATAATCCCACTCTTGTCTCCTTTACTTCTTATGTATTTAATGATTTGTTTTTCAACTTCTCTTTTCGGCAAAATTTGATAATACAAATTACCTCGATTAAACGAAGATTTGTAAACTTTTGCATCTAACATGTTCAAATTCTTTTGAATATCATATTGCACTTTAGGAGTCGCTGTTGCTGTTAAAGCAATTATAGGCACTGTAGTTATTTCTTCAAAAATATCTCTGAGTCTTCTATATTCAGGTCTAAAATCGTGCCCCCATTCAGATATACAATGAGCTTCATCAATTGCAAAAAATGAGATCTCAATTCCTTTAAAAAAGTTAATGTTTTCTTCTTTCGTAAGCGATTCCGGAGCAACGTATAGTAGTTTAGTTTTACCCGCTACAATATCACTTTTAACCTGTGCAGTTTCCGTTTTATTTAAAGAAGAGTTTAAAAAATGAGCAACAGCATGATCCTCGCTAACTGCCCGAATAGCATCCACTTGGTCTTTCATCAAAGCAATGAGAGGCGAAACAATGATTGCCGTTCCTCCTGATATTAATGCAGGCAATTGATAGCACATTGATTTCCCTCCGCCGGTTGACATAATCACAAAGGTATTGTTACCTTGTAATACATCGTTTATTATAGCTTCTTGATCTCCTTTAAAACTACTAAACCCAAAATACTTTTTTAAGGCCGCCCCTAAATCCAGTTTCACCATATTCGTAGTTCTCATAATAATTACTATTAAAAATAATAAAAAACTTAATGAGTCAACCGATAATTTTTTGTTTTATTTCATTATTCCTGTTTTCTCCAACAAACAATCTCCATTTCTAGGAGTAAATAATTACTTTTGTCGCACATGGCAGAAGATAAAAATATGAGTTTTCTAAGTCATCTTGAGGAATTAAGGTGGCGACTTGTGAAAATAGTTATTTCAATTATTGTTTTTGCTGTCATTCTGTGGTTCTTTCAAAAATGGATTATGGATCATTTGTTTTTGGAAATGATTGACCCTAACTTCTTTTCTTTCCGAATTCTTTGTGAATTTTTAGGTGTCTGTGTTGGTGAAATAAATGTTGATTTTCAAAGCACCACAATAACGGGGCAATTCTCATATGCCTTAATGATGAGCATACTAGGCGGGGTAGTTGTTGCATTTCCATATATTTTTTATCAAATATGGTCCTTTATTAAGCCAGGACTTAAAACGAAAGAAAAATCTGTTTCAAAGGGGATTGTCTTATACGTCAGCTTACTATTTTTTCTTGGAATCGCATTTGGTTATTTTGTCGTTGCACCTTTGTCTATACAGTTTTTTGGTTCATATACTATAAGTAGTCAAATCAATAATGATTTCAAAATATCTTCTTATATGAGTCTAATATTATCCACTGTGTTTTATTCTGGAATATTATTTCTGCTTCCTGTTGTGTCCTACTTATTTACAAAGCTGGGCGTTTTAACACCTGTATTCCTCAGGAAATATAGAAAGCATGCAATTATTGGAGTGCTTGTTCTTTCTGCGATAATCACCCCTCCTGACTTAATTAGTCAAGTCATTGTAGGCGTACCCATTGCTCTATTATATGAAGCTGGTATACTAGTTTCTGTTCGCGTTGAAAAAAAAATGAAAAATCAACAACAAACTGATTCTTAAATTCGTTATTCTTAACTACTTTTAGATTACGATAATTATTTCCATGAGGATTCAACTGCTTTTATTTTTTTTTATTATTTCTTTTACTGGAATTAGTCAAAAAACTTTTGTTACAGGAACAATTATTGATGGTATTACTGGAGATCCTATGCCATTTGTCAGTGTTCGATTTAAAGACTCCAAAATTGGAGCTTTTTCCGATACACTAGGTCATTATTCCTTTGACACTTATTATGCTACTGACTCCTTAGTTTTCTCCTATTCTGGTTATTTAAAAGTAAGCAAGAGAGTAAATCTAGATGAGTCACAGATTATTGATGTCGTTTTACCTATATTATCTTCAGATTATGAAGAAGTAATTGTAAAGGCTCCTGACGAATTACCTTCAACAATTCTGCATAAAAAAGTAATCGTTAACAAAAGAATAAATAATAAAGCCAAATTAGAATCATACGAATATGAAGTTTACAACAAAATTCAGCTTGACTTAAATAATCTTGATGAAAATTTTAATAAACGAAAAGTTGTTCAGCGGCTTGATTTGATTATGAAATATCTTGATTCGACGGATCAAGAAACTAATTTTTTACCTTTTATATTGAGCGAAACAGTGTCTCGTTTTTATTACAAGAAGAACCCAAAAAAGAAAAAAGAGGTGGTATCTGCTACTCGCATCAGTGGAGTTGAAAATTTAGATTTGAACCAATTCCTTGGCGACATGTATCTTGACGTAAATATTTACGACAATACACTGAAATTATTTAACAAGGCGTTTATTAGTCCAGCTTCTAATTACGCGAGAAACTTCTACCGCTTCTACTTGGAAGATTCTATGTTTATTGACAATTACTGGTGTTATCAGCTGAAATTTGTTCCTAAAAGATCTGGAGATCAAACATTTGAAGGCGAAATGTGGATCCATGACACAACATACGCTGTAAAGCAATTCAGTATGGATATTGCCCCAGGAACAAACATCAATTATGTTCAAGGTTTGCATATCGAACATTATTTTGATCAAGTTGAGAAAGAAGTTTGGATGCTTACAAGTGAAAAAATGATTGCAGACCTTAAAATGACCAAGAAAACAAAAGTATATGGCTTCTATGGCCGAAGATATTCTTCTAGAAAAGCCTACAAGATTAATAAAGAACGCCCTCCAGACTTCTATAATTCAAAAAGTACTGTTGAAGTGAAAGATAGTGCTGAAAATCGCTCCGACAAATATTGGGCTATGATTCGACACCAACCTTTGAGCATTCAAGAGGAA
>CAJQQA010000080.1 GCA_905480355.1 uncultured Flavobacteriales bacterium
TCAGTAGTGCCTTGTAAACTAAATACATTGAACTTCCAGTTGCAAGCATCGGGTCATTGATAATTAAAACTTTATTATCGATTTTAGGAGCTGCCATGTATTCGACATGGACTTCGAACTTTTCTTCGGAACTGTGCTTACGATAAGCTGATACAAAAGCACTCTCTGCTTTGTCAAAATAATTTAACAATCCCATATGCATTCCTAATCCTGCTCTAAGTATAGTGGCTAAAACAGGTTGTTCTTTCAGGACTGCTGTAGGTGCAAGGCCAAGAGGAGTTCTGATTTCTTTCGTTTCAAACTGTAGCTTTTTTGATAACTCATAACCCAAAATTTCAGAAATACGTTCAAGATTTCGTCTAAAGCGCATCGAGTCTTTTTGAATATCAACATCTCGCAATTCACCAAGAAAGGTAGAGAAAATTGAATTAATATTTGAAAAATCATATACCATAATAGTAAAAGTAAACAAAAAACTCGGGAAGAATTGGCTTTTTATGGCTAAAAAATAATGGAGTTGAAAAAAACATAATCTTTAAGTATCTTTGCGCTCTATGGCAGAGAAATCAAAGTTAAACATGAAAGTATTTCTGCGTCTTCTATCGTATTGGAAGTCGTATAAGTTCTTGTTTTTCATCTCGATTTTGACGACTTTCTTACTTGCATTTCCTGGACCATTAAGACCTATGTTTGTTGGTCATATGGTAGATAAATACATGATAAAAAGCCAAGATCCAAATATGCTGTTATGGTGGACTTTGGTAATTTTAGGATTACTTATTGCTGAAGCCTTTCTGAGGTTTTTGTCTTCTTATTTTTCGAATCTTTTTGCTCAATCAATTATACGAGATGTGAGGAAGCAATTAATGAAGCATATCCTAACTTTCCGAATAAAGTACTTTGATAAAACACCAGTTGGAACATTGATTACAAGGATTGTATCAGATTTAGAGGCGATTACTGAAGTGTTTTCATCCGGTATGATTGTTGTTGCAGGTGAAATTTTGACTTTAATTTTCTCTATTGCGTTGATGTTTTATACCAATTGGGAGTTGGCTTTACTTGTTTTAATACCAATACCAATTTTACTTTTAGCAACACGAATATTTGCTCGATTAATGCGCAAGTCTTTCCAATTGGAAGCAAAGCAGGTAACTAAATTGAATGTTTTTGTTCAAGAAAGAATAACAGGAATGTCATTGGTACAGCTGTTTAATCGACAAGAAAAGGAATACAGTAAATTCCAAGAAATTAATAATGGACATAAACAAGCGCATCTTAAAGCGGTATGGGCAACTTCTATTTTCTTTCCTGTTGTCGAATTATTAAGCTCAATTTCCATTGCAATAATGTTGGTTTGGGGTGCTTTACAAATTCAAGGCAAATCGAGTATTGAAATAAGAGAAGAATTCGGAGAAATCATCTCTTTTATTCTTTGGGTGCACATGTTGTATCGCCCGATTAGAATGCTTGCTGATAAATTTAACATTCTGCAGAAAGGAACCGTGAGGGCTGAAAGAGTATTTGAGGTAATTGATTTACAAGATAATATTCAGAATGATGGAGCAATTGTTGATTGTAAATTTGACTCAACTATTCGTTTCGAAAATTTGTATTTCAGATACAACGATGAAGAATGGGTTTTGAAAAATATCAATTTAGAGATTGAGCCGGGATCAATGGTAGCTTTTGTTGGAGCTACAGGTGCCGGTAAATCATCTTTAGTTAATCTATTGGGTAGATTTTATGAGTATCAAAAGGGAGAGATTTACTTTGGCGACACAAAATTATCAGACATCGAATTGAATTTCTTGCGGAAGAATATTGCAATTGTTTTACAAGATGTGTTTTTGTTTTCAGGGACTATTTTTGAGAATATAACTTTAAGAGACTCTTCAATCAGTTTAGAAAAGGTAATTGAAGCGTCTAAAGTTGTTGGGGCGCACGATTTTATCTCAAAATTACCAAATACTTATGACGATCAGGTTGGTGAAAGAGGTAGTGTTCTTTCAACTGGTCAGCGACAATTGATTTCTTTTATTCGCGCATATGTCTACAATCCACACATTTTAATTCTTGATGAAGCAACATCTAGTGTTGATAATACGTCGGAAGAATTAATACAAAAAGCGACAATAGAATTAACCAAGGGCAGAACATCGATTGTGATAGCTCATCGTCTGTCAACCATCATAAATGCCGATAAAATAGTAGTTCTTGATAAAGGAGAGATTATTGAGCAAGGATCACATTCTGAATTGATTCAACATAGCGGTTATTATAAAAAATTACACGAAAAGCAATTTTCTAAAGAGTAACGATTAAAAGAATGTCAGGATTTAAAATAGGAGGAGTACCAGAACACTTTAATCTACCATGGAGAATGGGAATTGAAGAAGGTCGCTTTAAAAAAGAAGGGATTCATTTGCACTGGAGTGATATGGGTGGAGGAACTGGTCAAATGATTCGTGGTCTTGAGACTGGATCAATTGATATTGCAGTCTTATTGACCGAAGGCATTGCCCTTGCAATATTAAAGGGTGCTGACGTAAAAATATTAAGAGTTTATGTTACTTCTCCTTTGCGTTGGGGGATTCATGTTCCGTTTAACAGTGATATTGAAACTGTCGATCAAATTGAGAATAAGACTTTTGCAATTTCTAGAGAAGGGTCAGGATCTCATTTGATGGCTTATGTTAAGGCCAGCCAAGAGGGGTGGGATACGACGAAATTAAAATTTAATATTGTAGGTGATGTTTATGGTGGACTTTGGGCACTAGAGAATAATGAAGCTCAAGCCTTTATGTGGGAGAAATATACCACTCATCCGCATACGGTACAAAAAAAGTGCAGATATATAGGAGAAGTTGTAACGCCATGGCCGTGTTTTGTTATTGCTGTAAGAACAGAAATATATGATGATTATAAGGAGCAGTTGGTTAGAATGTGTGAGATTGTTGAGCAGAAAGCAAAAGAACTTAAGGTAAATGAAGATGCCATAGATCTAATTAGTTGGAGGTATAATTTACTTCATGGACAAGTTGAGAATTGGTTGAATGAAACCAGCTGGAATTATGATGGGGTAGAATACCCTTTAGCCTTTGAAAAAGCGATTTCTTATTTGATAAAATTGAATTTACTCACCGAAGACGAAGCGGTTAATTGGCGAGAGAAATTATTTTAATAAGAAATTGAAATGATTAAATAAAGTAGAGAAATAAATTAAGTTAACAGGATCAACTAAATGAAAAAGACAGGTGTATTATTAATTCAATTAGGCACTCCAGATAGTCCTTCAACAAAAGACGTACGTCGATATTTGAGTGAATTTTTAAATGATCCAAGAGTAATAGATTTACCTTGGTTAGGCAGGAAATTATTGGTCAATGGAATAATCGTTCCTTTTCGTGCACCTAAATCTGCAAAGATTTATAAAGAATTGTGGAACTTCGGAAATGGAATTTCGCCCTTAATTTCGAATACAAATAGTTTACGAAAGAAATTACAAGATCGCTTTGAAGGAGATAATGTAGACATTCATGTAGCAATGCGTTATCAAAATCCATCAATGTACGATGTGCTTGAGGAAATGCGTAAAGAGAATTATGATAAAATAATTATTTTGCCTTTATTCCCTCATTATGCAAGTGCATCTTCAGGATCAGCAATTGCTTTGGCAATGAAAATTATTAGTCAATGGTGGGTTATTCCAGAAGTTGATACGATCAATCAATTTTGGGATAACGAGGGGTATATTGATTCAATAATTGAACGAGCGAAAGAATTTAAGCTTGATGATTATGATCATGTGTTATTTTCCTATCATGGATTGCCTGATAGACATGTCGATAAAGTATATGAGGGCAATGATTTGTGTGAAGATCAACCATGCGAAACCGAAATAAACGAGAAGAATAAATTCTGTTATAAAGCAACTTGCTTCGCAACGACAAGGTTGATTGCTGCCAAGTTAGGAATCAATACATCGGACTATACTGTTTGTTTTCAATCGAGATTAGACAAAAAATGGCTGACGCCATTTGCAGATAAAGTCGTTGCAGACCAAGGGGCGAAAGGTGCTAAAAGAATACTGGCTTTTAGTCCCGCATTTGTCGCTGACTGCCTAGAAACGGTGATTGAAATTGGTGATGAATACCAAGAGATCTTTGAAAAATCAGGTGGGGAAAAAATTCAGTTGGTACCCAGTTCAAATGATCATGATCGATTTGTTGATGGTCTAGAAGAATTAGTAAAACAGAAGATGTTTTAGGCTAATCCAAAAAAATCGATTAAAGGAATTATCTTCTAAATTTCGAATTCACAAAACAACTATGTATCTTTGCATAATTAATTTAGAAATTACATAAATAACATATGAGTACAACAGAAAAATTAGCTTACAAAGTTAAAGACATCAGTTTAGCTGAATGGGGAAGGAAAGAGATTAATATTGCTGAAGCAGAAATGCCAGGATTAATGTCTCTTCGTGAAGAGTTTGGAGCATCGAAGCCTTTGGCTGGAGCTAGAATTGCAGGATGTTTACACATGACTATCCAGACAGCTGTTTTGATTGAAACATTGGTTGAGTTAGGTGCGGAGGTAACATGGTCTTCTTGTAACATTTTCTCTACACAAGATCACGCAGCAGCAGCAATTGCAGCAACTGGTGTTCCAGTTTATGCTTGGAAGGGATTGAACGAAGAAGAGTTCGATTGGTGTATTGACCAAACAATTCATGGATTTAAAGATGGGAAGCCTCTGAACCTAATTTTGGATGATGGTGGTGATTTAACGAACATGGTTTTTGATCATTACCCAGAATTATGTGCTGGAATTAAAGGTCTTTCTGAAGAAACGACGACTGGTGTCCACCGTTTATACGATAGAAAAAAGAATGGTACTTTAGTTATGCCTGCAATCAATGTAAATGATTCAGTTACTAAGTCTAAGTTCGATAATAAATACGGATGTAAAGAATCATTGGTAGATGCAATTCGACGTGCTACTGATACAATGATGGCAGGAAAAGTTGCTGTTGTTTGTGGATATGGTGATGTTGGAAAAGGATCAGCAGCGTCTCTTCAAGGAGCAGGTGCGCGAGTTATCGTAACTGAGATTGACCCAATTTGTGCCTTACAAGCTGCAATGGATGGTTTTGAAGTGCGTAAATTGGAGAATGTTATTGGAAATGTTGATATCGTTGTTACAACCACTGGTAATAAAGACATTGTTCAAAGTCAACATTTTGAGGCAATGAGAGATAAAACAATTGTTTGTAATATTGGTCATTTCGATAATGAAATCGATATGACTTGGTTGAACTCAACTTATAAGAAGACTGAGATTAAACCACAAGTTGACGTGTATGATATTAAAGGGAATGACATTATTGTGCTTGCAGAAGGACGTCTTGTAAATCTTGGTTGTGCAACAGGTCATCCTTCATTTGTAATGTCTAATTCTTTTACAAACCAAACATTGGCGCAATTAGAATTATGGAACAACACAGATGCTTATGAAAATGATGTTTACATGCTTCCTAAGCACTTGGATGAAAAAGTAGCAAAGCTTCACCTTGCAAAAGTTGGTGCGGAATTAACAGAGTTAAGGCCAGATCAAGCTACATACATTGGTGTTACTGTAGACGGTCCTTATAAGGCTGAACACTATAGATATTAGAATCTAATTATATTTTCGAAAAGGGGGTCTAAACAAAGGCCCCCTTTTTTTGTTATCAAATCTACCAACCCCTCCGACATCCTTCGATAATAATTAATTATATTTACATCAGTGAAACAAAAAATTAACGATATTATTTTTGGTACTACCACTAAATCAGGGAAAATTTTTGATTTGGTTTTACTTTTTTTAATTCTATTTTCTGTTGCTATTATATTGTTTGAAAGTGTTCCAGAATGGAATGGTCATTACGAAAAGCAATTTTATTATCTAGAATGGGGCTTTACTATAATTTTCACGATAGAATATTTTTTAAGAATATTTATTTCTAAGAGACCAATCAAATACATGCTAAGTTGGTGGGGGATAATTGATTTAATTTCTATTCTCCCAACATTTATAAGCCCATTCTTTTCAGGTTATGCTTCCTTAAGAGTCATTAGAGCTGTTCGATTACTGAGAATTTTTCGAATTCTCAAGTTGAGCCGTTTTACCTCAGAATCTCAAGCTCTTGCACATTCCTTAAAAGCGAGTTATTATAAAATCACAATTTTTTTATTTTTCGTGGTAATGATGATGATCATGGCAGGAACTTTAATGTATGTTATCGAAGGTGGATCCAAAGGGTTTGAAAGTATTCCTTCTAGTATTTATTGGGCTATTGTTACGACAACAACTGTTGGTTATGGGGACATTGTTCCATTAAGTGATTTAGGAAAAGCTTTGTCATCAATTATGATGATTTTAGGTTACGCAATTATCGCAGTGCCAACAGGAATTATTTCTGTGGAAATGTCACAATATAAAGATGATGGTCAAAAAGATAATTTGTGTAACAATTGTGGACATGATAATCCATTTGGTTCTGTATACTGCAATCAATGCAGTCAAGAAATAACGAATGGTTAATCTTTCTCTTCTATATTTCTAAAGAGGAAAGAATAAGTTGTTCCAAATTCTGTTTTTTCGGCTGAAAAATTTTCAACAAGCTGTTCCGTCATCATCTCAATCATCTCTATTATAAACGAATTCTATTTTTTTGTTGTAAGAATAGCTGCTGAAAATGCCTAAGGCTAAAGTCAAAATAATTTTTAAATTCAAATTTCGTTTTTAAATGAGTCTAATTAATTATTCATTGCTTCAACCAATCCCATCACATACATACGGAGCACATCATTCGAATTGATTGTTTCAGATTTCGTAACTTTGTCTGTGTTAATTGCTAAGCCTCGAATTCCGTAGGTTTTCTCGAAGCTTTTCGAACGCAATTTTTCAAAATCTTTCAGTACAACTTTTCTTGAATCGATTTCATTTTTTTCTTTGTCCAACACTTTAATTCTGAGTGTCAATTTTGGTTTTACTTTCGAAAATGATTTGTCTCCAAAAGATACTTTCACGCCTCCCGTGGCTGCAATGTGACATTGGATTTCTACAAAAATGTTTAATGAATCGTTTGTTTTTGTTGCTTTTCTGAAGGAATTAGCGGGTAAATGCATCAAATGTTCGGGCAAGGCTGGCGAGAATAATTTATCCTCATCTGGTCGCATACTTGTCATTGTCGCGGTCAATAATTCGCCGATCATTTGTTCGCTGATCAATATTAACGTATCCGAAAGTTCTTTTGGCATTTCTTCAATTGTTGAAAGATTCAGAATTTTGTGATCCTTATTTTGAACTTCCATTTGAGTAGTTAACTCGTCGTCAATTCGGAATGAAAAATTGTAAATTACGCCACTTTGTGCAGTTCCTGAGAAGCAAATGAGCGCTAGTAGAGTTGTCAAAACTAAGTGTTTCATAATTAGAATGTATGATTTAAGATGTTTCGTCAAGTAATTTACAAATTCTGTACCAAACATGTAATTGGTTTTACTTTTAGATGTTGGCAATGAGGATAATGTAATTTTTCGTTCACTCGAAGAATATTTTCTAAAAAAAAATAAAGACTTCTCGCAAGCGAGAAGTCCTTTTATATAGTCGTTCTATTTACCCGAGTAAACTCAGTAAAATAGAAACGGAAAAGGACCCGCCCTTAAGCGGACCCTTATGATCTTATACCAATTTACATCATCCCTGGCATTCCACCAGGCATACCACCTGCCATAGCTGCGGCAGATTCGTCAATCGGTTCATCAACAATAACACATTCTGTAGTTAATAGCATTGATGCTATTGAAGCTGCATTTTCAATTGCAATTCTAGTAACTTTTGTAGGGTCAACAACACCAGCAGAAAATAAGTTCTCAAATTTTTCTGAACGTGCATTGTATCCAAAGTCATCTTTGCCTTCTTTTATTTTTTGGAGAATCACTGCGCCTTCTCCACCGCAATTTGCTACAATTTGACGTAAAGGCTCCTCAACCGCTCTTTTTACAATTGCTATCCCCGTCATCTCATCTTCATTTTCGCTTTTGATTTTATCAATTGTCGAGAGTGCTCTGATTAATGCAATTCCACCACCTGGAACAATTCCTTCTTCAACGGCAGCGCGAGTAGCAGAAAGGGCATCATCAACTCTGTCCTTTTTCTCTTTCATTTCAACTTCGGTTGGAGCTCCAACATAAAGTACAGCAACACCACCAGCTAATTTAGCCAAACGTTCTTGCATCTTTTCTTTATCGTAATCCGAAGTTGAAACTTCTATTTGTGCTTTAATTTGCTCAACTCTTGTTTTAATTAATGATTTGTCACCAGCTCCATTAACAATTGTTGTGTTGTCTTTGTCAATTTCAACTTTTTCAGCTGTTCCAAGCATATCTAAGGTCACATTTTCCAATGTCAATCCTTTCTCTTCAGAAATTACTTGGCCACCAGTTAAAATAGCTAAATCCTCTAGCATTGCCTTTCTTCTGTCTCCAAAACCTGGCGCTTTAACTGCTGATATCTTCAGGGAACCACGAATTCTATTTACAACAAGTGTTGCTAATGCTTCGCCATCAATGTCTTCTGCAATAATCAAAAATGGTCTTCCAGATTGAGCTACAGGCTCAAGAACAGGAAGTAATTCTTTCATATTAGTGATTTTCTTATCGTATATGAGAATCATTGGCTTCTCCATTTCGCAAATCATTTTTTCAGTGTTTGTTACGAAATATGGTGACAAGTAGCCTCTGTCAAATTGCATTCCTTCAACAATTTTCACTTCTGTTTCAGTACCCTTAGCTTCTTCCACAGTAATTACACCATCGTTCCCCACAGCTTTCATTGCCTCGGCAATTAAAGAACCAATCATTTCATCATTATTAGCAGAAATAGATGCGATTTGCTTTATTTTATCGTTATTTGAACCAACTTCTTGAGAATTCTTTTTTAGATTCTTAACAATATCTCTAACTGCTTTATCAATACCACGCTTTAAATCCATTGGATTTGCTCCAGCAGCAACGTTTTTAAGTCCTGTACTAATAATAGCTTGAGCAAGAACAGTTGCTGTAGTTGTTCCGTCACCAGCAATATCAGCTGTTTTTGATGCTACTTCTTTCACCATTTGAGCTCCAATATTCTCAATTGGATCTTTTAATTCAATTTCTTTTGCTACTGAAACTCCATCTTTAGTAATATGAGGTGCTCCAAATTTCTTTCCGATAATAACGTTTCTTCCTTTTGGTCCTAATGTTACTTTTACAGCATTTGCTAGAGCATCAACTCCAGATTTCAGCTTATCACGCGCTTCGATATCAAATAATACTTCCTTTCCCATTTTAATTTTTTTTGTCGATTGATTTAAAATATTCCGTAAACATCTGCCTCACGCATGATGAGGTATGTTCCATTATCTATTTTTATTTCTGTGCCGGAGTACTGTCCAAATAGCACTTCGTCACCTACTTTCACCGTCATTGGCTCATCTGGTTTACCTGCACCTGCAGCAACTATTTTTCCTTTTAACGGTTTTTCTTTTGCCGAATCAGGGATTATTAATCCGCTAGCTGTTTTAAGTTCTACTGGAGTAGGCTCAATAAGAACTCTATCAGCAAGTGGCATGAATGAAATAGACATGTATTTAATTTTTTGTGTTAATATTTTCTTTAGTTGTAAGAACTCGAAAATTGTGCCAATAGAAAATAGTAGACAGATTTTCCTTTTTGACAAAAAAAATGTCAGTATGCGTGACATACTGACATTGAAAATTAATTTCTTTAGCTACTTATGGTGCTTGTGTTGCTCCTTCGTTTTGATTAGGCTCGCTGGTAGCAGGGTTTTCAGTAGTTTCTGGTTCTGGTTCCGCTTGTACTGGTGCAATTGACTTCATTTGTATTGTTAGTATAATACTCAATACAGCAATGATTCCAGCCAAAGACCATGTTGCCTTATCAATAAATTCGTTTGTTTTTTGTACGCCTCCTAATTGCGTAGACCCACCGAAATCAGAACTTAATCCCCCACCTTTTGGGTTTTGTACGAATACAACAAAAACAAGAAGAATACTTGCGATTACGATGATAATTGATAATAATGTTTCCATTGTTTATTTATTTAATTTTTTCTCTAGTTCTTTTATTTGGATTGCAAAGAAAATCTTTTTTTTCGGATATTTCAAACTTAATTGATGATAAGCTGAAATTGATTTCGGAAAATTGCCTTGAAGAGCATATATTTTTGCTAAAGTTTCACTTATTGGTAGGCTTTCGGTATTGAGGCTTTCCTTCGCCTTTTCAATAGGCGAGAAGAAAGGTTTTTTTGATTTAATAGTATTCCCTGAAAGCTTTTCAATTAAACTTGAGTCGTTGTTGTCACTTACTATCGCTGTAATAATTAGCTTGTCACTCTTGTTTGGTTCAGTGTGATTTGAATTTGAGTGAAGCCAAGAATTGAAGGATTGTTTCGTATCTATTGAGAATTCAATTTTAGTTTTTTCTGGTTCAATTTGACCTTCTTTTTCAGAGGGAATATTTTTTTCAATTAATTGTGAATTTTCTTCTTCTGAAAGCTCTGATAACTGATAATTTGCAGAATATGCATGTTCTAAAATTGATTGATCAACATTATCTAATTCTAAATCGGAGGCAATTGATTGTTTTTCTTTATCAGTTTCAATGATTTTCTCTGGTTCAAATTCAATTAGTTCCGTTTCACTTTCTGCTAATTCTATTTCGACTTCTTTCCCTTCTGTAATTTTCACTTCAGGAGTCATCATTGACTTGTTGAGTTCAATTTCTTCTTTGAATGATGATTCTGGTTCACTGTACTCATGAATTAATGCATAAAGTTGAGCACGGTCTGATATCCGGTATGAATACACTTTTAATTCTTCTTCGAAATAAACATCCGATAAATCGCTCAATGCTTTCAAGTAAAGGATTGAAAATATTTGTGCGTAAGGATATTTTATTGTAAGTTCTTTTAATTCCTCAATATTCCGAGACTGAGCAATGTTAGGATGCTTTACTATTTCCGCGATGTCGACTAAATTCATCATTCTACCAGTTTGAAAGTAGTTTATTAATAACGTCTTGAACAACTTGTGTTGTTATTTCTTCAAGAAATTGTGATTCCACAGTTCCAATATCAGTACTTGAATTATAGTCGAAAAAGCGCGTACTGACAAGGTTCATTTCGTCTTCCTCAGCAGCAGTGATGAAGATTTCAAATTTTACGGAAACAGATAGTCTATTTTGTGATGCGTTGTCTCCTTCTTGCAATGCAATCGGATTAATCGAATAACTAATAATAGTACCTTCAATTTCTATTTGCGCCTCACCTTCAGAAGTTGCAAGCTTTAAGCGTGTGCCATTTTGGATACCATCTTTAATCTCTTCAGCTAAATTCGAGCTGTAATATATTGGTGCATTAGGAGCATTATTTTTAATTGGATGAACGATGAACATTTTCCAATCTTCAGGCATTGTTCCGTCAACAAAAGAGATGCTCTTCGGCCAACAAGCGCTCAATAAGAATGCAGTAAAAATGTAAAAAATGAGTTTCATTAATCAGCTAAGTTATATTCTTTTATTTTTCGATAAAGTGTACGTTCACTAATACCCAATTCTGCAGCGGCATATTTCCTTTTTCCTTTATGCTTAACAAGAGCCTTCTGAATCAGTTCTTTTTCTCTGTCTTCTAGAGAAAGTGATTCTTCAATTTCTTTGTGTACTTCGTAATTATCCTCATCTTTTTCTGGATGGGAGAATGTTTCTTTATTAGGAGATACGGGAAGTAATCGACTACTAGGAGGCGTTTGGATGTCATTTGCGAAACGACTAATCATTTGTTCTTGCGTTTTATCGATCTCTACCTCACCGTTATCTGGAATTAATCCAATCACTAGTTTTTTAAGGTCATTCAAATCTTTTTTCATATCGAATAAGAACTTGTACATTAATTCTCTTTCATTGACGCTTTCTGAACTAGAATTGATGAGTGCAGGAGAATTAGCATTTTTTTCTGGCAAGTAATAAATCAATTCGGCTGCGCTAATTTCTCTTTCTGTTCCAATGACCGAAATTTGTTCCACCAAATTCCTAAGTTGCCGAATATTTCCAGGCCAATTATACTCGTTGAGCAATTGAACCGAATCTACTGTTAATTTTATTGCGGGCATTCTGTACTTTTCAGCGAAATCGCTTGCAAATTTTCGAAACAATAGGTGGATATCACCCCCTCGATTTCTCAATGGCGGCAAAGAAATAGGTACAGTACTCAATCGATAAAATAGGTCTTCTCTAAATTTCCCATTTGCAATAGCTTGTTCGATGTTCTCATTGGTTGCAGCGATTATTCTGACATCTGTTTTGATAACCTTTGATGCGCCAACCTTTATGAATTCTCCAGTTTCAAGCACTCGAAGGAGTCGAACTTGTGTTTTCAGAGGTAATTCAGCAACTTCATCCAGAAATATTGTTCCTCCATCTGCGACTTCAAAATAACCTTTTCTACTTCCAACTGCACCAGTAAATGAACCTTTTTCATGACCAAACAATTCAGAATCAATAGTTCCTTCAGGTATTGCTCCACAATTTACAGCGATATATTCGTTGTGTTTTCTCTTGCTCAATTGGTGAATAACCTGTGGAATAATTTCTTTTCCTGTACCACTTTCTCCCGTAATTAGGACCGAAATATCTGTGGGTGCAACTTGAGCAGCCACTTCAAGAGCTCTATCTAACTTAGGATTGTTGCCAATTATTCCAAATCGCAGTTTAATTTGCTGTAATTCCATTTATTGAGCGGGTTTTAGAATTTCGATTACATCGCCAAGTAAAGTTGCGGTTGTACAATCGTTTATTTTCACCATTACAAAGTCACATTTTTTAAAATTTCCTTTAGGGAAAACAACCTTTGTATTGTGGTCATTTCGACCGTTCATGAAATCTTTTGATCTTTTAGAGGTTCCTTCCACTAAAACTTTATGAATTTTGCCTATTTGACTTTTGTTTATGACGAGTGAATTTGCTTGTTGTAAATTGATTACTTCTGTTAATCGGCTGCCTTTTAACTCTTCAAGAACGTCATCTTTAAATCGTCTTTCTGCGAGTGTTTTTGGGCGTTCTGAATATTTGTACATGTATGAGAAGTTCCATTTAACCTCCTTCATGAGACTAATTGTATCCTCGTGCTCTTGATCAGTCTCACCACAAAACCCAGTCATAATATCAGTTGTAATTGCACAATTAGGAATTATTTCACGAATTGCTTTTATTCTTTCTAAATACCATTCACGTGTATAGCCACGATTCATTCTTTGAAGCACATCAGAATTTCCAGACTGAATAGGTAGGTGAATATAATTGCAAATATTATCGTGGGAAGCAATAACTCTCAAAACTTCATCGGACATATCTTTTGGGTGAGAAGTCGAAAATCGAATTCTCAAATCTGGAGATATAACAGCAATTTTTTGCATTAATTCTGCAAAATTAGTTGTTGATTCAGCCGCATTTTTTATTTCTCCTTTAGAGGTCATATTCCATCGATACGAGTCAACATTTTGACCTAAAAGAGTAACTTCTCGATAGCCGCTATTGAATAATTCTTCACATTCTTTATAAATAGACTCTGGGTCTCTCGATCGTTCTCTTCCTCGTGTGAAAGGCACAACACAAAATGAACACATATTATCACATCCTCGAGTTATCGAGACAAACGAAGTTACACCTTTACTATCTAATCTAACAGGTGAAATATCTGCATACGTTTCGTCTCTAGATAATAAAACATTCACTCCCTTTTGTCCACCTTCAACTTCAATAATTAAGTTTGGCAGATCTCTATAAGAGTCCGGTCCTGCAACAATATCAACAAGTTTTTCTTCTTCAAGTAATGTTTTTTTGAGGTGTTCAGCCATGCAACCTAAAACACCTACAATTAATCCGGGTTGTCTTTTTTTGCGGTTTTTGAAGTTTGTTAATCTCTTGCGAACACGTAATTCTGCATTTTCTCGAATAGAACAGGTGTTGATCAAAATAATATCAGCGTCATGCT
>CAJQQA010000081.1 GCA_905480355.1 uncultured Flavobacteriales bacterium
CTCCTTAAAAACTTTAAACTACTTTTTAATGTTGGATTATTCTTGAAGCAATTGATATTAACTATGTACCCCATGTTTTCCCATCCAAGCTCTTTCTCAAGTGCAGAGACGATAACCTCAAGTTTTACTCCGTGTAATGGGTCATTTGATACTCCTGACATTATTTAATCAATTTCTTATATCGAATTCTTTTTGGAGCGTTATCCCCTAGTCTCTTTTTTCGATTTTCTTCATACTCAGAATAAGAACCTTCAAACCAATAAACTTCTGAATCTCCTTCAAAAGCCAAAATATGAGTACAAATTCTATCTAAAAACCACCTGTCATGAGATATAACAACAGCACAACCTGCAAAATTCTGAATTCCTTCCTCTAAAGCACGAAGTGTATTAATATCTATATCATTGGTCGGCTCATCCAGAAGCAGCACGTTAGCCTCTGTCTTTAGAGTCATTGCTAAATGCAAACGATTTAGTTCACCTCCTGAAAGTACACCAACTTTTTTATTCTGATCTGAGCCTCCAAAGTTGAACTTGGATAAATACGCTCTTGAATTTATTTTCTGACTACCAACCTCTACATATTCCAAACCATCGGATACAACATCAAAAACAGTTCTTTCTGCACTAATATCAGCATGAGTTTGATCTACGTATCCAATCTTCACAGTTTCTCCAATCTTAAACTCTCCACTATCAGGCAATAGTCCTTCCATTATCATTTTGAAAATAGTTGTCTTACCAGCGCCGTTTGGACCAATAACTCCAACAATTCCAGCTGGAGGAAGACTAAAATTCAAGTCAGTATACAGTAACTTATCACCAAAAGCTTTAGAAACATGCTCAGCATCAATAACATTACTACCCAATCGTGGACCATTTGGAATAGGAATCTCCAAGAATGATTCTTTGGTCTGAATATCTTCAGCCATCATCTTGTCATAATTCGCAATTCGTGCTTTATTCTTTGATTGTCGGCCTTTCGTGTTCATTCTCACCCACTCTAGCTCACGCGCTAACATCTTTTGACGTTTAGATTCAGACTTTTCTTCTTCTTTTAGTTTACTGCCCTTCTGTTCTAGCCAAGACGAATAATTACCTTTCCATGGAATTCCTTGACCTCTATCCAATTCCAATATCCAACCTGCAACATTATCTAAGAAATACCTATCGTGAGTCACAGCGATCACTGTTCCTTTATATTGTTGTAGATGCTGCTCTAACCATTCGATTGATTCAGCGTCCAAGTGATTGGTAGGCTCATCCAACAATAAAACGTCAGGGTTTCTCAATAACAATCGACAGAGTGCAACTCTTCTGCGTTCACCTCCGGATAAAGTTCCAATTAATTGATCTTCTGGTGCACAACGTAACGCATCCATCGCTCGCTCTAGCTTAGTATCAAGCTCCCAAGCATCCATAGCATCTATCTGATCCTGCACCTTACCTTGGCGATCAATCAGCTTCTCCATTTTATCCGGATCGTTGAGAATCTCTTCGTCCATAAAAGAATTGTTGATATCCTCAAATTCAGCAAGAACATCTACTGTCTCTTGAACTCCTTCCATCACAATTTCTTTAACTGTCTTACTTTCATCCAGTTCAGGCTCTTGAGATAAATAACCAATGGTGTAACCATCAGAAAATACTACCTCACCTCGAAACGTTTTATCTAATCCAGCAATTATTTTCATAACTGTGGATTTACCTGAACCATTCAACCCAATGATTCCAATCTTAGCACCGTAATAAAAAGACAGGTGAATATTCTTAATTATCTGCTTCCCCTGAGGTGTGTCCTTAGACACTCCTACCATTGAAAATATGATTTTTTTATCGTCAGCCATAATGTTTTTTATTTAATAGATACAAAAATACGCTCTATTCTTAAATTAAAAATAGAGCGTTTAAAGTCATGATCAGTTTATTAGTTATCCAATAAATCTTTTGAATTATTACTAACTTCACCAGATTCATTTCTTGTTGTTGATTTTAAAATATTTTTAATTTTTGCAGCCTTTACCCAAAGTACGATAAACACAATAATACTAGCTAAACTAAATAATCCGCTAATTTGAAGACTTAATGAAACTGAATAATTAAGTAAAGCACTAATTGCACCCAATACAGCGTAAGCTATACCTAAGTTCTTCAAATAATCTCCTTCGGCTGGTAAGCCTCTTGCTTCAAATTCTTTTTTGAATGAGCTACTCATTTTAGGGTAAAATATGAAGGCGTATACAATGGTGAAGAACGGAATTAAAAGCAACCATGCATTCACGGCTGGCACGTCTCTATTTTCATCCGAAACCTCTTTTAGAGCATTTTGGAGATTCAAAAGATACATAATTACAATAGCAAGCCCAATAAGGACACCTATAAACAAAATCCCTACTTCAGCTCCATTTAATAATCCCATGTTTTTTTTTTAGTTTTCATAAATATAGTGTTTATTTTATGAAAAAATATCGCCGGTTATCATTTTACCAATATAATTAACGACTATTAAAAAAGATGTAATAGAGAAGCTTGAGATGATCCACATATGCCCTTTATTTATAGGCTTAAGTATGTGAAAAATGACAAAAATAAATGTCAATAAAAAAGGGATAGTTGCTGGGAACATATAGATACTTGCTATAACATCCCCATGAAACAAAAGGTTAATCGACCTTTGAAAACCACACATTAAGCAGTCTACACCAAACTCAGATTTCCAACTGCACTTAATCAAATACGTAGAATATTATTAGCCACTGTACCTATAAACACAAGAAATATTAATATATATAATACAGAAAGAGAAATTCCGATAATTGCACAAATAAAACCTGCTTTAGCATTCTTAAAAGAGGCTTCATACCTTTGAGGGTTTTCAGTGAACATGCGCTTATCCTTTCCGTGTAAAAACAAAGCTATAATTCCACATATTAAACCAGGCAAACCATATAAGAAACATCCTACAATTGAAAGAATACCTAACACCAAGGTTGCGGTAGCATTTGGAAGATTGCTATTTCCACCATAATTTGTGGAGCTGTCTTTTACGTTAGGGTCTAATAAATCATCTAATTCGCTCATTTATTGATATGCTTTAATTTAAAGTTACACAATATTACAAAAGCAAATAGAGAAACCAAAGTCATCACAAAAATCATAAACACACAACCTACTATAATCATATTTGTATATATCTAGAAATAAAAAGTCCTCTATGAAAAATCATAGAGGACTTTTTAATTATATTGAAATTCTTAGTTTAAATCGTTAAGAGCATCATTTAATTGATCCATAGCATCACTACCAACAACATCAGCCACACCTGCAGCTGTATTAAGACCCATTGTAAGCATGATAGCCC
>CAJQQA010000082.1 GCA_905480355.1 uncultured Flavobacteriales bacterium
ATTTCTTGTATTCAATCAAATATTTCAAATGATGTAACATTGAACTGGACGGCAGCAAACGACCCTTTAGGAACTTTTAACTCCTACCAAGTTCATACCCAAAATGGATTAATTGCTACAATTAATGACATCAATACAACAAGTTACATTGATTTAAACGTAAATTCTCAAAATGACTATTTTCTGGTCAGTGCTTCTGCCTGTAATGGAAATACTTTAACATATTCAGACACGATATCAAACATCTTTTTAGACATAACGAATCCTGGTAATGGAATCGCTTTCTTGCAATGGAATGATCCAATATCTAACGCTCTTCCAGCAATGAATGATTATTATCATATTTATCGTGAATACCCAGCGGGAACATGGAGTTTAATCGATAGCGTTCTTTTTGGAACAAATTTTTATCGAGATACGATTACAATTTGTGATGTCTTTTTTAATTATCAAATTGTCTTACCTAATCAACCATGTGATTATACGTCTAATATTGAAGGAGATAATTTTCAAGATGCTATTGCTCCAAACATCCCTGTAATTAGTAATGTAAGTATCGATTCTCTAACGAATGAAGTGACAATCACTTGGAACCAAAATTATCATCCGGATACATACGGTTATATTGTTTATATCCAAGATGCTTCTGGTGCTATTGTTGAACTGGACCAAACCTTTAATATTTCTGACACATCATACACATACAGCCCTGACCTTAGCCTTGGTGCGTTAACCTATTCCGTGGCGGCATACGACTCGTGTATTATTACAACTGTTCCTCTTGTTTACCAAACATCGGCAAAAGGAGAATTACATACATCTATTTTTCTGTCAACACAATTGAATTTATGCAGTCGGTCTATTACTATAAACTGGAGTGACTATGTTGGATGGAATAGTATCGATCACTATGAATTATTCGTGAAATCAACATCAGAAGGATGGTCAAGTCTTGGAGACGTTTCTAATTTAAGCTATACCTACAATGGAGACTCAGGTGAGACATACACTTTTGTTATACAAGGATTTTCTGACGATGGTCGTACTTCATTTTCTAATACCGCAGAATCATTTATCGCTTCTCCAAGACAACCAACAGTTAACTACCTCCAAGTAGCAACTGTGAATGATTCAATGGTTGAGTTAAGGCATTTTATCGACCTTCTTGCAAATGTTCAAGGTCTTTCAATTCAGCGTAAAAATGATGGAGTATTTGAAGAAATTGGCCAAGTTGCTGTTCCCACGGCAACTGTTTCTTTTATTGACAAAAATGTAAACGTTAATGAAGAATCTTACACATATCGTGTTCAGGTTATTGATAGTTGTGGCCTATTAAGTGATCTATCTAATGAGGCACAAACGATTCTATTAAAAATTCAGTGTGATGATGTCCGCAAGTTAAATTACTTATCATGGAGTCCTTATCAAGAATTTAATGGTTCTGTTCTAGGCTATAACTTATACCGAGGTATTGATACTTTATTCAGCGGTGCACCGATTGTTTTCAATTCATCAGGAGAATTAAGCTATGAAGATTTGGTCGAAGGTGTTATCTCAATAGGTAAAATTTGCTATTATGTTGAGGCGGTTGAATCAATGAACATCTATAATTTTTCCGAGCTTAGTCGATCTAACATTAGATGTATAACTCTTCCTCCGTTGATTTTTATTCCAAATGCTTTTACTCCCGGAGGAATTAATCCAATCTTTAGACCCGTTCTTCGAGACTTCAATCCTGCTAATTACGATTTCACGATATTCGATCGATGGGGACAAGTGATTTTCAAAACTAGCTTGCCAGAAGAAGGTTGGGATGGAACAATAGACTTATCAAGTAGAACTGCCCCTACTGGTACATATATATATATGGTAACTATTCATGATGGTGATGGATTAGAAATTATCCGTCGAGGACATGTCACATTACTGAAATAACTACTTTTATCAGGTGAACAAAATTCTAATCATTCAAACGGCTTTTCTTGGTGATGTAATTCTTGCTACCTCTTTTGTGAGTGAATTAAAGAATAAATTCCCCAATGCGAATATAGATTTTCTTCTAAAAAAAGGCAATGAATCCTTATTAGCAAATAATCCAAAATTAAATTCTGTTTTTACGTTTGATAAATCTACTGGTAAATGGAAGTCGATTATTCGACTCATTCGTCAATTCAGAAAAGAAAAATATGACCTAGTCATTAACCTACATCGTTTTGCAAGTTCTGGTATTATTGCAGGTTTTTCTGGTGGAAAAAAACGATATGGCTTCAAAAAGAATCCTTTCTCCTTTCTATACACTAAGAAGTTTGATCATACCATTGGAAATGGAACGCATGAGGTAGAACGTAATTTATCATTACTTCAAGAATTTAATGTTTCTAAAAAAAATTGCCCCGAATTATTTCCTTCTGATGCTGATAAGCAGCATGTTCAAAAATATAAAACAAACGAATATTATTGTATCGCACCAACATCAGTTTGGTTTACGAAACAAATGCCAACTCACAAGTGGATTGAATTGATCAACTCCTTACCTGTTTCTTCATCCATTTATTTATTAGGAGCACCAAGTGATAATGTTTATTGTCAAAAATTATTAAACGAAAGCAATGCGAAAAATGTTGTGTCACTATGTGTAGAATTATCGCTGCTTCAATCAGCAGCCTTGATGAAGGACGCGACACGAAACTACGTTAATGATTCAGGGCCACTCCATCTTGCCTCTTCGGTGAATGCTAAAGTCACAGCCTTTTTCTGCTCTACAGTTCCTGATTTTGGTTTTGGACCCTTATCAGATGATTCTGAGACAAAAGAAGTTGCCAACCTTGATTGCAGACCTTGTGGCTTACATGGTCATCAGTCTTGCCCTAAGGGTCACTTTAAGTGTGGTGAGATTATTCTTTGATTACTTTTATAACATTGATTTTCTCTCCTACTGGCAACTTCATTCAACCACAAATTCACTTCATTAGATATGTTGACCTTTGTCTTTTCAATTAACCCCTCCATTGATATCTATAATTGTAATTAGGTTACATTCGTAAAAGTGAAAGACATAATCGAAAGGTTGGGTTTACTCTTTTTTAATTTGCAATTCCATCACATAATCTTCCATTAAATAGCCTTTTCCGATGTTATTATTTTCTTCTGAGGTAATGATGAATCCCAATTCTTTATAGAAGGTAACTGATTTATTGAAACGGTTAACGTTTAAATGAAGTGATTTACAGTCCAAGTCAAAGGCGACATTCATCGATTGATTAAACAATTCTCGTCCAAGGCCTCTTCCTTGTTTTTCAGGTAAAACATAGAATTTATGAATTCTCAAGATATCAGCATCAGGATAATTTGGCTCAAGTCCAATAAATCCAGAAGCTTGACCATTCTCCGTAATTAAATAAAATAATTGTCCGGATTGCACCTGTTCTTTTAGCGTTTGAATATTGTACATCCAATCTAACATGTAATCCAGTTGTTCTTTAGAAAGAATGTCTTTAAATGCTTCCGGCCAAATCTGGTGTGCCAATTGATTAACTATAAATACTTCTTCAGAAAAAATTTGTTTAACTTCTATCATGTTTCGAAAATAAAAAAAGAGCTGATATCAAATACCAACTCTTTACTTATTTAATATTTTTTTATCAACCGCCAATTCTCTTTCCACCAGAAGTCTTTGGTATTGGTGGTCTTGGCTTCGGGGTTGATCGTGGCTTTGGGGTTGGTCTCGGGCGAACTACCGTTGGCTTTGGACGTGGAGTTGTTGGACGCGGCTTTTGCACTGAAGGTTTTGGACGTGATTGTGTTGTTCTTGGTGTGCTAATCGAAGTTGAAGGTTTTGAGTCTGTTGATTTTGAGTTTTCACCACCATTAGTTATTGTTTGTGGAGTTGTATTGTTCTCTACTCTATCTTTTATTGGCTTATCGGTTGGAACAGGGTTTGGCTTAGGAGGTCTTGGTGATGTTGGGTTCACATTCACGGGTGGATCTGTAGATGCAGTTATAGGCCGCAAAACAACACCATCACAAGGATTACTAACCACAGGTGGTCTACTTGGAGGGATATTCAAGTATGCGTTGTCATATACGCATCCATTCATATCACCTGCAAACACACCCATGTCTCTACATCTTCTTCTTGCTCGCTCAACTCTACTATTAGACAAATCACTTAAATCTCTATAAACTCTTGGATAACTTCTATCTGTGTAAGACAAGGTTGAAGAACCTGGTGAATAGTCAAACAACGAAGTCATTTGGGTAACCCGGTGAACATCGGCAAAGTCTTTAGCGATGTATGCTTGTCGTTCTCGTTTAAAATAACTATCATCAGAACCAAAGACTGAAACTGGTGGTGATATTCTACCTGGCACATTAAAATCATCACGTTGACTGCCATTTGCGTTACCCAATAATCCTTGATAATCATTTGTCACACATGGAGAAACTTGGACCGATACATCCATAAAATTTGAACCTCCATTTCCTCTAATTTTTGTTGTTACAACTTCTCCAGAAGGAAAATATACTGTGTAAGTTCCGTTCGATTTTTTAATTGTCCCACCGTGAGGCAAGAAATATGTTTTTCCAGTCATATTTACTGACAATCCATTTAATCGAACCGGTGTAGAATAATCTGCATCTGGATAACTTTTAGAGTAAATTGCCAATCGATCTCCTCCGACATTCATCGCAACTCCAGTATTCAGAGAAAAATCATTCCCCCGTGCTTCCTGACGCACTTGAACTTCCATATTCTGAGAAGCCGATTTTGCCATTACAAATTCTCCAACTGTCTGAAAAGAAAAACGTTCTCCGTCAAAAGAAACTAGATGAGGATCTCCATAAGACCTTCCACTAGTTGGGCTGCAAGTTGCAGCAGATGCAAAACGTGAAATACTATTCCATTGCGAAGAGTTTTCGCTACTGGGCTGATTTGTTGAAATATTTGAGATCATTTGGCGCGTATTTTTTGGCACCATACTGAACATTTGATGAGGTGTAAAACTTTCAGGGAAAGGCCGACCTGGAATAGGTTCTGAAAATGCAATACTTTCCATACTTGAGGCTAACCAATCTCCTCTTACAGGATCCCAATTTTGCAATTGTTCTTTAATCGGTTCATAATTTTTCGTGAATTCTTCTCTATTTTGTCCATACGCTGTTGAGCTCAGCAAGAAAAAAAAAAGAAATTAGTGTTAAGTAAAAAAATTTCATAATAATAATTTATATTCAATACTCATAAGCAAATAAGATGCCAAATCCATTTAATCCCGAGAAGTATACAATTCTAGTAAGTATCAGCCAATAGGCTTGACTACATTCCAATACCATTTTTTAAATTTATCAGCTCTATTTGAACCCCTTCTCCCTCTAAAATATCAATTGCCATTTGACTCCTTCCTCCAGATTTACAATATACTATTAAAGGCTTATCCGTTGGGATTTCTGAAATTCTGCCTTCAATTTCATCCATAGGAATATGAATTCCCCCAATATTTGATGATAATCGTTCGTTATCTTCTCTTACGTCAAGAAGATTGTACCTATCAGATGACTCCTTAAATTCAACCAATGTAATTTCTCTAATTCTTGCTATTCCACAGAAGAAGGAATAATCTTGATCCAATTCTATAATAGTAATAAATTCGTTCTTCTTGAAAGAAAATAAGGTTTGATTAAGAGTTAAAGCATCGAAAGTCAATAACTTTCCAGACAATACAGTTCCAATATCACATATCATCTTAATTACTTCATTCGCTTGTAATGAACCTATGATTCCAGGTAAAACTCCAATTACACCGATCTCAGCACAGTTTAATACTTCTTTGGGTTTAGGAGCTTTTGGATAAAGGCACCTATACGTTGGGCCGCTCTTATAATTAAAAACGGAAACTTGACCTTCAAATTTATGAATTGACCCAAAGACAACAGGTCTATTTGAAATAATCGCTGCATCATTCACTAAATATCGGCTAGGGAAATTATCCGTTCCATCAACAATAATATCAAATTGACGGAATAAATCAACGGCATTATCATTGGACAAACGTTCTTCAAATGAAACAAATGAAACAAATGGATTTAATTGTTTCAACCTTTGTACTGCTATCCCGACTTTAGGTTTTCCAATATCTTCATAACTAAACAATACTTGGCGTTGCAAATTTGATTTTTCAACTATATCATCGTCAATTATTCCTATTGTACCAACTCCTGCAGCTGTTAAATATTGTAAAACAGGACATCCTAATCCTCCTACACCAATTACCAACACTTTTGC
>CAJQQA010000083.1 GCA_905480355.1 uncultured Flavobacteriales bacterium
CCTATTTTTTCTTATCCAGAATACCTTTACGAACAAAGTAAGGACAAAAAAAGGATCGTTATTGGCGGTTCTCATGGAAAAACAACAATAACTTCAATGATCCTTCATGCTGTAAATGAACTAAGCATTGATGTCGATTATATGGTAGGGGCGCAACTCGAAGGATATGACTGCATGGTGAAACTGACAGAAGAAGCATCAGTTATGCTATTGGAAGGAGATGAATATTTAAGTTCTCCGATTGATAGAAGACCGAAATTTCATTTGTATAAACCTGATGTTGCAATCATTTCAGGAATTGCATGGGATCATATTAATGTATTCCCAACATTTGAGAATTATGTAGAACAATTTGAAATATTCTGTTCAATTATAGAGCCCCAAGGTATTCTTATTTACAATTCAGAAGATGAAGAGGTCAATAAATTAGGAATAAGAAATGCAAGTCGAATTAAAACACGCGCTTATCAAACACCAAAATACGATGTTACAGAAACAGGATCTATTTTGTATTATGATGGAGATGCATTTCCACTTCAAATTTTCGGAGGTCATAATTTGCAAAATTTAATGGGTGCGATGAATGTTGCTCTTGAAATCGGAATTGAGCCCAAGTCTTTTTTCAAAGTAATGGCTTCATTTATGGGAGCTGGGAAGAGATTAGAGAAATTAGTAGAAACGGAAGATTTTGTAATGTATAAAGATTTCGCTCATTCGCCATCAAAGTTGAAAGCTACTACAATAGCAGTGAAAGAGCAATACCAAGAACGAACAGTCATTGCATGCATGGAGTTGCATACTTTTTCATCTTTGAAGAAGGAGTTCTTGCCTCAATATAAAAATGCAATGGATGCGGCTGATATCGCAATGGTGTATTTTAGCCCGGAGGTTGTGAAGCATAAAAAATTAGAAGCAATTACTATTGAACAGGTCAAAGAAGGTTTTGGAGGAGATGTGCTTGTGCTTAATGATACTTTGGAAGTCAGGAAGTTTATTGACCAGCAAGAATGTAAGAATGCAGTTCTACTTATGATGTCATCTGGTAATTTTGATGGAATTAATTACGAAAAAATGGCATTAGATCTTACGATCTAATCAATGAGGCATTACGAAGTCGGAACATATCGATGAATCGAACAAATAAAACTGCTAACCAAAAAAAAAAATGCGGTGAATAGCCTTTAAGAGTTTATTATTCACCCTCTTTTTTTAAGTATTTGGCGTCTACAATAAACGTTGCAAAAGGAAATAGAGAAGCCAATAAAGCCAATCCTATTTTTACCAAGGGCCATTTTTGATTTGTGCCGTAAATGAGAGTCCAGATACAATACATGATAAACAAAACACCGTGAATCATACCAACAATCTTATTTGGCATTTCTATAACGTACATATATTTTAAAGGCATCGTTACTGCAAACAATAGTAAGTAACTTATTCCTTCGCTAATAGCGAGTAATTTGTACTGACCTAAACTAGTTCTTAAATCCATTTATTTTATCTTTCATAAGTTCTAGCCCTTTAAATCTTTCAACTTAGCTCTTAATACCATTAACTCATCTCTCAATCTTGCAGCGTCAATAAAATCAAGATTCTTTGCGGCTTTTTCCATTTGTTTTTGAGTGAATTTAATTGACTTTTCTAATTCTTCATTACTCATATATTGGATTACAGGATCAGCAGCGAGTGATATTGCACTGTTTATTTCATAGGGACTAATTTCTACTTCCTTCTTTTCAGCCTCTAAACTTAATTTGTTTGACTTGTTAAGAGCTGTTGGTGTGATACCGTGCTTTTTGTTGTACTCTTTTTGTATTGTTCTTCGACGATCAGTTTCATCCATTGTCCGTTGCATTGAATTCGTGACTTTATCAGCATACATGATTACTTGTCCATTCACATTACGCGCTGCACGACCAACTGTTTGTACTAAAGAACGTTCATTTCTTAAAAAACCTTCCTTATCAGCATCAATAATTGCCACCAATGAAACTTCTGGTAGATCAAGACCCTCTCTTAGAAGGTTCACTCCAATTAATACGTGAAACTTTCCCTCTCTTAACTGGTGAAGAATTTCTACACGATCTAAAGTGGCTACATCAGAATGAATGTACCGGCATAAAATACCCAATCGATCCAGGTATTTCTGGAGCTCTTCAGCCATCCTTTTTGTCAAAGTTGTGACCAAAGTCCTTTCATCAAGAACAATTCTTTTTTGAATCTCGTCGATGAGGTCATCTATTTGATTTTCGCTTTTTCTGACTTCAATTTTCGGGTCAAGAAGTCCTGTTGGACGTATAATTTGTTGTATGATTACACCTTCAGATTTTTCCAATTCATAATCCGTTGGAGTCGCTGATATGTAGATCGTTTGATGCAGTAATGATTCAAACTCATCAAATTTTAATGGACGATTATCCATGGCCGATTGTAATCGAAATCCATAATCCACCAAGTTCATTTTACGTGCTCTATCTCCACCGTACATTGCTCGAACTTGTGGAAGTGTAGCATGACTTTCGTCAATAATCATTAAAAAATCCTCAGTAAAGTAGTCAAGTAAGCAGAAAGGACGTTGACCGGGTTGGCGTGCGTCAAAATACCGTGAGTAATTTTCTATTCCAGAACAATAGCCCAATTCTCGAATCATTTCCAGGTCATAGCTAATACGTTCTTTTAATCGTTCGCTTTCTTCAATTTTACCATCTTGGCGAAATTTTTCTACTTGAGTGACCATATCTTCGCCAATCATTGCAATTGCCTTTTGGGTCGTGTCAGGACTTGTTACAAAAATATTGGCTGGGTAAATACTTATCTCATTAAAAGTTTCGATTCTGTCACTCGTTTTCGGGTCAATTGATGTAATTTTCTCAATCTCATCTCCCCAGTATTCTATTCGTAATGCATAATCAGCATACGCCAAATAAATATCAACGGTATCTCCTTTTACCCTAAACGTTCCACGCTCAAAATTTTCATTAGCTCTAGAATAAAGGTTCTCAACTAGTTTGAATAAGAATTTATTTCTGGAAAGAAGCTGTCCTTTTTCAATGTGTAAAATGCTCTTTGCAAATTCAATAGGATTTCCAATACCATAGATACAAGATACAGATGCAACAACAATTACATCCTTTCTGCCAGAAAGTAGAGCAGAGGTAGTGGAAAGGCGAAGTTTCTCAATTTCATCATTGATAGCGAGGTCTTTTTCGATGTAGGTTCCCGTTACTGGTAAATATGCTTCGGGCTGATAATAATCGTAATAAGAAACAAAATATTCGACTGAATTCTCAGGAAAAAACTGTTTAAATTCACCGTAAAGCTGAGCCGCTAATGTCTTATTGTGTGATAAAACCAAAGTCGGACGATTAAGATCTTTAATGACATTTGCTACAGTAAATGTTTTACCACTTCCTGTTACACCTAAAAGCGTTTGAAAAGGTGTCTCAGCGTGTATTCCCTCAAGTAATTCTTTAATTGCTTGAGGTTGGTCACCAGTTGGTTCAAAATCCGATTTAAGCTTAAACTCCATGAATTGATAAGATTGCTGATTATTTTTGGTCTACTTGTTTTATCAATTCATCACAAGCAACTTTTAATTGTTCATCAACTCCTAGTGATTTTACATTTAAAGAATTATCAACATCAATATTTGGTATGGCACTGATCAATCCTAATAATAGAATTGATGGTAGAAGGATTATTTTTTTCATAATAAAGAGGAATTGTTGAGTGCTAAAAATACCCAATCAAATATAGAAAAAAATGGTGGTTTTGATTCTTGAATTTAAAATGATGTTAAAAGAACCGTAAAATATATATCTTTGTAGAAATTAATTCAGATCCTATGGCGAGTAAAAGAATTTTAAAGAAAAATGTAAATGCAATGATTATTGATATTGTAGAAGAGTGTTTTACAATACAAATGTTGGATGAGAAGAAAACGGATAAAACAGATAAACTGATTGACGAAGTTGCAAATTATCAAGATGAAGTTTTAGGAAAAATCAACGCAGCAAAGAATAAAGCTGATTACAAAGGTCTTCGTGCTGATATAGAAACAAAAGCGATTGATTTTGTTAAGAAAATGAATGCCTTGAATTAATCAAATATTCAAAATAAACATTATTTTTAAGCGTCTAACAGCAAATTTGTTAGACGTTTTTTTTGTCTATGGAAAAAATAAATTTGAAAAATTCAGTAATTGCCATTGGTCTATTTTCTTTTCTAGCGCTTTTGTTTTTGACTCCAAAAGATGGTCATGAAACTTTTTGGTATGCAATAGCTGTAGCAGGATTAATGGTACTGTTTTGGTTGTTTGAAGTTGTCCCGATTTATGTTACAGCGTTGTTTCCATTTGTTTTAGCTGTCCCTTTGGGTATTCTAGAACCTTCGGATTTGTCTGCTGCGTATGGACATAAATATATTTATTTGTTTTTAGGTGGTTTCACTCTTTCTTTAGCTCTCGAAAAATGGGATGTTCACAAACAAATAGCAGAAGGAATAATTCGATTTGTTGGCACTTCAAAACCAAGAATAATTTTAGGATTCTTGCTGAGTACTGGTCTATTAAGCATGTGGATTTCGAATACAGCTACTGCATTGATGATGCTACCAATGGCACTTGCAGTGCTTTCAAAAGTTGAGAAAGGGAAGTTGTCTAAATTCTCTATGCTTTTATTACTTGCAGTTGCTTATGGCGCAAGTATTGGTGGTATGGCAACTCTTGTTGGTTCTCCCCCGAATATCTTAATGGCAGGAATATTAAGTGAAAACTATGGAATAAATGTTGATTTTTTTACTTGGATGAAAATTGGATTTCCATTGAGTTTGATCATGTTGAGTATTGTATTTGTATTCTTCTACTTCTTGCTAGGGAAGGAACGAAACGAAAATTTATATGAAGTTCATGAAGAAAGTAAAAAGTGGACTGCCAATCAAAAAAGAGTCATTTTATTGTTCTCTGCAATTGTATTGTTGTGGTCCTTTAGAATGCCTTTAACAAAGTTTGCTGGATTTAATTATACCGATGAAGGAGTGGCCGTTTTAGGAGCAATACTGTTGTTTTTTCTTCCAGGTTCTAAAAAGAAAACCAAGCTTTTAGAATGGAATGATACAAAGAGATTGCCTTGGGGAATACTTCTTTTATTTGGAGGAGGCATGGCGTTGGCAAAGATGTTAGAAATCAATGGAGTCGTTGCAGAATTGAGCGCTGTTTTTGAGAATTATGCGAATTCATCTTTGTATGTTTTATTATTGGTTTTGGTTGCTATTGCTATCTTTGGTACAGAAATAATGTCAAATATGGCCTTGGTATCTATATTCGTGCCTGTTGTTGCAGAATTCGCTTTGGATACGGATTTTTCTATTATTCAATTATGTATGCCAATTACATTAGCTGCAAGTTGTGCATTCATGCTTCCAGTGGGTACGCCTCCAAACGCAATTGTTTTTTCTTCAGGACAATTAAAAATTAACCAAATGGCAAGAACCGGATTTGTTTTGAATGTTATTGGTGTTGCAATTGTTGTTATTTTTAGCTTATTGTTTATTTAGTGTAAAACAAATGAAAGTATTATTATCTCCGGCAAAAGCCATAGACATCTCGAAGCGAATTAACACGAAGGTTTGTACAGAGCCTGCTTTTATTGATGAGGCCCAAGGATTAGTCAATAAGTTAGCAAAACTATCTGCTAAAAAAATTGGTTCAATGATGAAGCTGTCTAAAGATTTATCGAGCTTGAATCAAGAACGTTATCAAAATTGGTCATCGGAATCGGTTTTGAATCACAACAATGGTCATGTAATTGCCATTTTTAATGGTGAAGCTTATCGTGGATTTGATGCTGAAACATTGTCGGCGAAAGAGTTAGATGTTGCACAGGATAAGGTGCGTATTTTATCTGGAGTGTATGGGCTTCTTAAGCCATTAGACGTGATTTCTCCTTACCGACTTGAAATGGGAACATCATGGGCGATCACGCCGTCTAAATCAAATTTATATAAATTTTGGTCGACCAAATTGGCAGACTTTATCAATGCAGAAAATGGGGATAAGATCATTATTAATGTGGCATCAAATGAATATTTCAAGGCCGTTGATAAAAAAACACTTAAAGGAAGAGTGATAACTCCTGTGTTTAAAGACTTAAAAAATGGGGAATATAAAACGATAATGGTTTACGCGAAGAAAGCGAGAGGTATGATGGCGCGTTACATCGTTAAAAATAACATCTCTGATCCTGAAAATATTAAATCGTTTAATTACGGAGGCTATCGTTATGATGAAAATTTGTCCGTAGAAGATGAATGGGTGTTTACCCGTTAAAATTGAAATCTATCATTTTCTCAAGAATGTCCAATTTGCAATTACGCAAACGGTTGCAATGAAACTTACTTCTTAACCCGCTCAACGTAAACACCAGTTCTAGTATCAACTTTAATTGTTTCGCCAGTGTCAATAAATAGAGGAACTCTAATTTCAGCACCTGTCGCAATCGTTGCAGGCTTCATTGTATTCGTCGCGGTATCACCTTTAATTCCGGGCTCTGTATAGGTGATTTCTGAAATGATATATAATGGTAATTCCAATACTAATGGCAATTCTTCTTCCGCATGGAAAAGAATAGTACAAACAATTCCTTCTGATAAAAACAGGGGTTTTTGAATCAAGTTCGCGGGAATATTTACTTGTTCATAGTCCTTAACGTTCATGAATACGTAGGATTCACCGTCTTGGTACAAATACTGATATTCTCTATTCTCTATTCGTACAACTTCAATTTTGTGACCAGCAGAGAAGGTAAAATCCAATACTTTTCCAGATTCAATTTGACGCATTTTTGTACGCACAAAAGCTGGACCCTTACCAGGTTTAACATGTTGGAACTCTATTATTTGAGAAAGTTTACCATTGTGATTAATGCATAAACCGTTTTTTATATCAGATGTATTTGCCATAACATTTATTTTGAAGAACGAATATAATGATTTATTCTTTCTTTTCGTTTTCAAATGTGGCATCTTTACACCATGACATTAAACAGCATTCTCAATTATGAAATTTTCCAGTTAGGTGATTTTAAACTTTTATTAGGAAATTTATTGGTCGGTTTAATTATTGCTGCCGGTGCAATACTTTTACTTTTCATTTTAAAAAAAATAATCCTTAAACCACGTTTTTTCATTAACAAAATTGATGAAAAAAGGAGGATTGCCGCTTATTCAATTATTAAATATTTCATATGGATCATAAGTGTATTTATTATCTTAAAAGCTGCAGGGGTTGAGATTGGACCATTACTATTGGGCTCTTCGGTACTCCTAATTGGTTTAGGATTTGGATTACAAAATATTTTTAAAGATTTTGTGTCAGGACTTTTTCTTCTTTTCGAAGGAACCATCAAAATTGGAGATGTTATAGAAGTGGATAATATTATTGGTAAAGTGACAGAAATTAACTTGAGAAGTTCTGAAATTTTCACTAGGGATGACATGACAATTATAGTCCCAAACTCTAAATTTATTGTAGAACAAGTTGTTAATTGGTCCCATAATGAACAAAAAGCACGATTTGCAGTAAAAGTAAATGTTGCCTATGGATCAGATACTGAATTGGTATTTAAATGTTTGGAAGAAACAATGAGCGAGAATGGATCTGTAAGTAAAAAACCAATTCCTTTCGTGCGTTTTACAGATTTTGGTGAATCTTCATTAAATTTCGAAATGTTATTCTATTCTAAAAATATTTTTAGAATAGAAAATGTAAAATCAGATTTGCGTCGAAGTGTGTATTTGAAACTAAAAGAAAATGGTTTAGCAATTCCTTTTCCGCAAAGAGATGTTCATATTAAAGGCATCGAAAAAATGCTTAGGATTCAAGAGTAATCAAATCATTTTTTTATTTTTCATTCTCTCGACAAAATCAGCCTCCTTTTTTTCGTGAATAAATAGAAAGTCACCTTGTTCTTCTTGTTTACCAGGATTTTCTTTTACAATTTTAAATTTCGAGATACCATACTGAACATAGTTCAGAGAATTAAAGTAATCAAACATTGTTTTCTCGTTTTCTGGTCCAATTTCGATTTGAACAATCGGTTTATGTTGCGAAATAACAGCCTTTATTTCTTCAAAAACGACTACTTCATAACCTTCAATATCACATTTTATATAGTCAATTCTCTCAATGTCGTTTAGTAATTCGCTGCCCTTAACAATTTCGACTTCATGTGTTTTGTGTTGCTTTTTTTCTTCTTCAGATTCAGCGATATGTGGTAGACCTGTACGTATCATGCCATTCGATTCCGGCATTACCATTGTAATTGTTCCTTTCTCATTGCCCAAAGCATAATTCACAACGGTAGCATGGCTAAACTTGGCCATCAATTTCTTTAAAACTTCAAAAAATGGTTTTACGGGTTCAATGGAAAGCACTGATCCTTTCGGTGTTAATCGCGCGAAATTCTTTGAGAAATACCCTAAATTTGCTCCAATGTCCACAACATTATAGTTTGGGAGGATGATTTTTTTTACGGCATAATGGTATTTGAAACGAACATCATTTTTCAATAGACCCATATCATACATTAGATAAAATAAGCGCTGTAAAGTTTTTAGGTAAGTACGCTGACTTAATAACTTAAAGAGGATTTTCTTGACAAAAACAATCATTTTCTTTCTTTGGAAACGAATTTACTCTTTTTAGTGAAATAACTTTGTGAGAGTAGGAAAAAATGAATATCTTAGTACTAGATACAACCAACCTAGTTGGACAATGTATTACTTCGCAAGAAGGAACCCATATGTATTCTTTGAAGCTTAAAATGTATTCTTAAGGAGAGACTCAGAGGTAGTATGTTAGGCCGCATGATTATCGTTGCTTGCAACCAGTGGAAAACAGAGCACTTCAGTAATCCTAAACTTGTTTTCTGAAGCTTCAGATAACACACGTATGGGTTTTTTTATGTCTTGTTTTCTGTAAATAAGCATAGTTCACTTTCAAATCATTCTTTAAGATGAAATCCGCAAGCTTATCCAATTAAGATTTACTTTCCTCACGTAAAGTTGATTTATTTAAATCATAAAAGATATTCTTCAATGTGAATTTTTCTCATTAAGGAATAGGGGGAAGTGCCAATTTAATATCAAATACTCTTCAATTTTGTTTGCTCATATTGAATGAAATATCCGCGTCAAATAAAACTTTTTTTAGAGCAGTATGCCCATAAATATTTATTCTTAGATGTATTGATTTAAAGCAATTCGTCGATTATTTTATCCATAGAGAAGCCTTCAGCTTCAGCACGATAATTCCGTACTAATCTGTGGCGTAAAATTGGTTTAGCAACGGCTTTAACATCTTCAATATCCGGCGAATATTTACCTTTTAATGCCGCATGACATTTTGCACCAATAATTAAATATTGAGAAGCTCTTGGTCCAGCCCCCCAAGTTATAAATTCTTTGGTTATTTTCGGAGCTAGCTCATTATCAGCTCGTGTTTTTGCCACAAGCTTAACTGCATACTCTAATACGTTGTCAGCAACAGGTATTTTTCGAATAAGCTCTTGGTATTGAAGAATTTCTTCACTCGAAATTATTGTATTCAATTGAATTGTTTGATCTACTGTTGTCGATTTGACAATTGCCATTTCTTCTTGAAATGATGGGTAATCTACCCAGATATTAAACATGAATCTATCCAATTGCGCTTCTGGAAGTGGATAAGTTCCTTCTTGTTCAATTGGATTTTGCGTTGCTAAAACAAAAAATGGAACAGGTAGAGGGTAAGATGTCCCGGCTGTAGTGACTGTTTTTTCTTGCATTGCTTCAAGAAGTGCTGCCTGTGTTTTAGGTGGAGTTCTATTGATTTCATCTGCAAGAATAATATTTGAGAATATTGGTCCTTTCAAGAATTTAAACTTTCTAGTTTCATCAATAATTTCTGAACCAATTATGTCCGAAGGCATCAAATCCGGCGTAAATTGAACCCTGTTGAATTCAAGTCCAAGGCAGTCCGAAATTGTATTTACTAAAAGTGTTTTTGCTAATCCTGGCACCCCAATAAGTAAGCAATGGCCACGAGAAAAAATAGAAATCAATACTTGATCGACAACATCTTCTTGTCCAACAATTACTTTGTGTATTTCAGTCTTTAATTCGTTGTAATGCTTAACCAATTGGTCAATTTGCGCAACAGAATTCACATTGTTAGAAGAAGAGTTTTCTATTTCTTGGTTTAGCATAATCCTTAAGTTTTAAGCGAATATACGATTATTGCGAAATCCATTCATTTCTGAAGTCACAATTTTTATATTCATCATCAATTTTCACGTAGGCATTTTTTATTTTTGCTTGTGTCCACTCTTGTACTATTAAAACTCTTTTTTGGTTCATTGCTGCTCGTTGAATCAAAGCGTAATCATCGTTTAAATTCGCGCGATGAGGAGTTGTACGGTCTTTAAGTCGCACAATACGAACACCTTGATTTCTTTCTATTAGATTTGTATACAGGTTAGGTTGTGAAACTTCTCCTTTTTCAAGTTGGTCGGTCAGAAGGTATATTTGTTGATCAACTTGACTTAGGTCTTCCATGCTCCAAGTCTGTTCGCCGGTAATTGGATTTGTTATGATACCTTGATTTTGCTTAGTAGCTTTATCATTTGAGAATGTCAATACGGCCTCATTCCATGTGACTTCATTTGATTTTAATAATTGATAGCAAGAATCTAAACTTTTCGCGGCTTTCTCTAATGCGCTATTGTCAAAATTTGGAATCAATAATATATGGCGTACGGTATAGTTTTCACCTTTACGATCAACTAATGTTAAAATGTGATAACCATAAGTTGATTCAAAAACTTCAGATACATCACCGACTTCAAGATTGAAAACAGCTGCTTCAAATGCTGGCACCATCATGCCACGAGTAGCTGAAATCTTACCTCCTTCTTTAGCACTTCCAGGATCCATAGAGTGAATTCTTGCTTGAGTAGCAAATGATTTACCATCACGAACGATTACTTTTCGTATTTCAGCCAATTCATCGTACGATCGCTTTTTATCAGCTGCCGTAATTTCAGGGTAAGAGACGATCTGTTGAAAGCTCAATTGCGAGCTAATCAATGGAATACTATCTGCTGGCATAGAGTTAAAGAATTTTTCTACTTCTCTCGGTGTTACAGAAACTTCTCCAGTGAGCTGGCGTTCCATTTCTTTTGAAAGTAATTGATCCTTAATAATAGGTCTAAATTCTCGTTTTATTTGGCTAACTGATTTTCCATAAAACTCTTCTAATTTTTCTCTACTTCCTATTTGCTGTTCAATTGCACGAAGTTTACTCTCCATTTCAGCATCTACTTGTGAATCTGAAACTATGATACTGTCTAATTGTGCTTGGTTAAGGAGTAGGTATTGAAACATTAACTCTTCAATAATTTGGCAATCTAAGGCTGGAGATAAATCCATACCTGCTTGCAAAGCTTGTATTTTTTGTGCTTGTACATCAGAGAGTAAAATGATGTTGTCACCTACTTGAGCAACAATTTTATCGATTACTTTTTCTTGGGAAAAAGAAAGGTTAAGGGAGAAAAGTGCAAGACTAAATGTTAATATTAATTTCATTGTTTTTTTTTATTCCTTGAATCAATTTCGATTCGTTTTGTTCTTTCAATAAATGTAATCTATGCGTAATGATGCTGTTTCTAATCTTAACGGCAAGAAAGTTAAGCGGTGGTGCTTCATCTTTTAATTTGTAATCGATTATATTGATAAAATAAGTGTGTTCTTCATCCGAAAAGTAAGTTTTTGATCTGTTTAGTACAATATTATCAACGTTGTATTTTTGTATTGGTACATCTTTAATAATCTGATTTAAATACTTCCAAGTAGAATCATTAAAGTAATAGTTTTCAGCGTAAAGTTTGGCATAAGAATTAAGTTCTGCTAGATCTTTATCATTTTTTAACAAGTAATTCCGATGAACATTTTTCTCTTTAAAGTCTAAATTTTTTGGAATTTTAAGGTAAAGCGCTTTTACAATATAATCATTAAGAATAAATTCTTCTTGATGGGAATCATAATAGTCTTTTATTTCTTGGTCTGTTACAATAGTGTCTAACTTAACTCTCAGATCATTCTCTTCCAGATAATGTTTTGCAAGATCTGCAGACAGCGAATTAGAGCGTAATTTAATTAATGCCCATTCTTCAGGGTATTTTTTTTTCAACTCTTGATTAAATATTTCATTGGAACACCAGTCCTCCACAATTGCTCTGTATTTAATTGAGTCAGAAGGTTGATATCCATAATGCTTCATGAGAAGAAAAACATCCTTGTCAGTTAGAGATGCATCTCCAACATTTGCTACAATCGTTTTATTCGAATTGCACCCCAAGAGTAAGAAAACAGAAAACAGGCTGACAATACTGACAGCCTGTTTTAGGTTTGGTATGCCTTGCTTATTGACCAATGGAGTATAGCTCTTCAGTGTATACCTTGATTACATGCTTTTTGCTTAGCTTTTTAAGCCACTCTTCTTCTAAATAAGATTGATAATCAGATGTCGCTGCCCCTTTTGATTCAGAGAATTTTTTCTGTCCTGGCTCAAGAATTTCATTGACATTTAAAACAAAATACTTATTGTCAACTTTAAAAGGACTATTTAACCCCTCTTCAAGATTGACATTTTTTAAATAACTTGTTTTATCAATCTCAAATTTACCTTTTCGGTGTCTAATTTTCAATTCAGATTTGCCATTAATTTCCTCAACAACTAATTCACTTGTGATCGTATCGTTTTTAAGCATTTCATATGCTTTTTTCGCATCACTTTCTGCGTAACATTCATAAATATCAGCATCAACTCTTTTTCCCCAAGTATATTTTTTCTTGTTCGATTCAAAATAATTTTCAAGTCCTGATGTGTCTCTCATAGCTTTATTCCAAACAATATCTGACATGATCTCATACAAAAGGATACCATCATGGTACTCTGTAATTAGCGCTTTGTACGCTGGGAATTTACTTGGAAGTTTAGACTCTTCGTATTCGAGAATAGCTTTTTTCACCCAATCTTGATAAGACAAATCTATTGCTTCAGAAAGTGATTTACGAGCGTAAGCTCTGTATTGAAAGATAAGATGATCTGCAAATTCTTTTTGCGTGAACTTTTTACCGTCCATAGAGAATACTTCTTGATCTAATTTGTATTGATTGAAGTCAAATTTACCTTTGAAAAAAGTCGAATCAAGATTATCTTTAAACCAAGCCAATCCACTTTTCTTTAATTTGAAATTGTACTCTTTCTTTAGCTTCTCAACAAATGAATTTTGAGTTGTTTTAGAACGCACATCTTTAGCTACTTTACTTTCCAATTCTTTTTCCATTTCATTAAATGGAAGGACGTTTTCCCAGCTAATTCTTTTGACAATATGATAACCATAATCTGTTCTAATAGGTTTACTATAGTCACCATCGTTTTTCAATGAAAAAGCAGCATCCTCAAATGCAGGAACCATTCGTGTTGTTGTTCCTGTGCCGAAGGTAGGTAATTTACCATCTTTTTTATTCGAAGAAGGATCATCAGAAAACTTTATTACCATTTCTTCAAAATTCTCTCCTTTCTCTAGAAGAGCGTAGATCTCTGAAATTTTTGTTTCTGCATCAATTATTTTTTGCTCCGTTGCCTTTGAACCAGTTGCCACCATAATATGCGCAGTTTCTATAGTTCCACGAGCAAGACGTTTATCCGTTACTTTAACAATATGATATCCGTATTTAGTTCTAACTGGATCCGATATTTCACCAACTGCTGTTGTGTATGCTGCTTCTTCAAAAGGGTATAGCATTTGAAACGCATTAAAGAATCCTAAATCTCCACCATTACTAGCCGCAGAAGGATCATCTGACCCTCTACTTCCTGATGCAACCATAGCGAAATCTTCACCGCCTTCGATTCGGTTCTTCATTTCAATCAATCGATTGTATGCCGATAAAGTATCTTCTGGAGAGGCATCTTTTTTTAAAGTAATTAGAATGTGGGATGCTCTTCGCTCAGTTTTTGTTCTTTCATAGGCTTGAGCAATTAAACTTTTGTTCTGAATAGAATCAATTAAATAAGGAAGTGCTAATTGCTTGCGGTAACCAGCCAGTTCATTCTTAAGCTTTGGAATTGTGTCATACTTTAGTGCCTCGGCTTCAGCTACTTTAAGCTTAAATCGCTTAAACAATTCCATGTATTCATCCAAGGATACTTTATCGTATTTTGGATCACTGTTATTTTTTAAATAAATCTGAAGAAATTCAGATTTGGTTATTTCCTTATCATTAATGGACATAATCACTGGATCGTTTTGTCCAAATGATAATGTGCATGTTGCAATAATAATGGTAACTGCGAGATATCTTAATGTCATTGTTCGTTTTTTATAAGGATGTCAAATATAAATTATAATTCATTAAATTCCTTGTTAAAATTATTTAAAACTATAGTTTGGTGCTTCTCGTGTAATAGTAACTCCATGAGGGTGACTCTCCAATACACCAGAACTTGTAATTCGTATAAACTTTGCTCCTTTTAAGTTGTCAATTGAAGGAGTTCCACAGTATCCCATTCCGGAACGGAGACCACCAATTATTTGATACATAACTTCATTCAATTTCCCTTTGAAAGGAACACGGCCAGATATTCCTTCTGGGACAAGTTTTTTTACGTCATCTTCTGCATCTTGAAAATAACGGTCTTTTGATCCTTTTTGCATTGCTTCAAGTGAACCCATTCCTCGGTACGTTTTAAATTTACGACCTTGATAAATGATAGTCTCTCCAGGTGATTCTTCAACACCTGCAAACATTGAACCAACCATGACTGTATCAGCACCAGCAGCTATTGCTTTTACAATATCACCAGTGTAGCGAATACCCCCATCAGCTATAACAGGCACACCTGTTCCTTCCAATTCTTTTGCAACATCATTAATTGCAGTTAATTGAGGAACTCCAACACCAGCGATAATTCTTGTGGTACAAATTGAGCCTGGACCGATCCCAACTTTGACCGCATCAGCTCCTGCATCTACAAGAAAACGAGCAGCTTCAGCAGTCGCGATATTTCCAACAATTACGTCTATTTTTGGGTATTTATTTTTCACTTCTTTCAGCTTAGCAACCACACCTTCGCTATGCCCGTGTGCTGTATCAATGACAATTGAATCAACTCCTGCTTTTGCTAATGCATCAACTCGTTCAATTGTATCATGAGTTACACCAACTGCGGCAGCAACTCTCAAGCGACCAAACGAATCCTTACAGGAGTTAGGGTGTTCTTTCACTTTTATTATATCTCTGAATGTGATAAGACCAATTAATTTATTTTGGTCATCTACTACAGGGAGTTTCTCTATTTTGTTTGCTTGTAAAATTGATTCTGCCGTAATTAAGTCAGTATTTTCAACTGTCGTAATAATATTTTCAGAAGTCATTACTTCAGCTATTGGTCGACTTTGGTTCTTTTCAAATCTTAAATCTCGATTGGTCACTATTCCTAAAAGCTTTCGTGACTCATCAATAACTGGAATTCCTCCGATTCGATTTTCTTTCATTAAAGCTAACGCATCTGATACGAGTGCATTTATTTCTAAGGTCACCGGATCTATAATCATTCCGCTTTCCGAGCGTTTTACTTTTCTTACTTCTAATGCTTGTTGAGCAATTGTCATGTTCTTATGTATAACCCCAATTCCGCCTTGTTGCGCAATCGCAATTGCCAAGCTTGATTCTGTAACGGTATCCATCGCCGCTGATATGATTGGCGTATTTACATAGATGTTACGGGTTAATTTACTCTTTAATTTTACATCCTTCGGAAGAACTTGAGAATGTGCAGGCACTAACAATACATCATCGTATGTTAAACCTTCTTTAATTTGTGTGAGATTTGAAAGAGACATTTGAACCTGTTTTGTAATAAAAAAAATTCTTACAAAAGTAAGTATAATTTGGGAATAAGTAGGTTAGAAAAGGAAGTTGTTGATGGTTCGTTACATTAGAGCTCATTTTTATCATCTATTAATCCAGAACTATAAGTAATGAATGAAACGTGAAGACATGCTGTTAATTTTTCGGTGTATTAAATTGACTTTTAATTACCTGATTATTTAAAGGCAAAATAGTATCGTTTTCTTGAAGATAAAGATTCTAGTTGGATGATTTATATTTGGACTTCATCTATAGATAAAATTATTTTCCTTGCTAAAGAGAAAAAGAACGTTATTGATCCAATGAGTAATTTTCAAGTTCTTTTTTGTTCTCTCGAGAAATGATTATAAATAGAACCAAATCATAAGAGAAATGAGCGAAAATGCAAAACCACAATCCAAATTCTTCGAAAGCGTATGCAATTAGTAAAATGAAGGGAAGTACGATTAATCCATACAATGACATTCTCCAGTTTCTAGGATTGAGATAACCATGAATTGCAACAAATAGAATAGAAGTTATGATAGGTCCTAGATAAAACTGAATTCCCGAGCGAAAAAGTAACTCTTCGCCAACTCCGGCACAAATTGAGAGAAAAAAACAATCAAGAATCGTCAAATTCATTCCTTTAACAATGTGCTCTATTCTATTTGGCATTTTGTCAAAAACTTTGGCTTGCATAAAGAACAATGAAAGCACAGCATAAGCAATACCAAGTGTGGTGCCATACATTATCGGAACGACTCTAAAATTATCTAATTCAAGGACATTGATCGGAAAAATATCTTCAAAAAAATAGAGACCTACAAAGCTGGGGATCGGGAATATGAATAGTGTTATTAGCCCTAAGAAATAGATGGACCGCTTAGCCAAATCTCAAATGCTTGACTGTATTACCTTTATCTTTTAATTGCTTTAAGGATTTAATTCCTATTCGAATATGTGAATCTACATAATCTAAAGTTACTTCAGAGTCACTTGAGCTTGTTTTGACACCCTCTGGAACCATTGGTTGATCAGAGACAAGTAATAAAGCACCAGTTGGTATTTCATTTGAAAACCCAACGGTAAAGATTGTCGCTGTTTCCATGTCTATGGCCATTGCTCTTATTTTTGTTAAATACGCTTTGAATTCATCATCGTGCTCCCAAACTCTTCTGTTTGTTGTGTAACAAGTACCTGTCCAATAATCCATTTCAAAATCACGAATTGTTGTTGATATAGCCTTTTGTAGAGCAAAAGAAGGCAATGCTGGTACTTCCGCTGGAAAGTAATCATTACTTGTTCCTTCTCCGCGAATAGCTGCGATTGGTAAAATTAAATCTCCAACTTCATTCTTTCTCTTTAGTCCACCACATTTACCAAGAAATAAAACAGCTTTTGGTTTTATTGCTAAAAGCAGATCCATGCATGTAGCAGCGGAAGCACTTCCCATTCCGAAATTAATGATAGTGATACCTTCAGCTGTCGCACATTGCATTGGTTTATCTAATCCGACTACTTCTACATTATGAAATTCAGCAAAAAAGTTGACGTAGTGTTTAAAATTGCAAAGGAGAATATATTCTCCAAAATTTTCTAATTTTTCACCCGTATATCGAGGTAACCAATTTTCTACTATCTCTTGCTTTGTTTTCATTCTTGAACTGTATTACTCTTTGTAAATTCTATGTTAAGTGTTTTATTACTTATTTAAATTCCATATTCTTTTGCATAAAACATCATCTGTTCAACAAAAGTCTGCGTGTTTTCAATTTTAATGTCAGAAATCTTACCATTATCATCTTTAACAGCAACAAAAACAGGATTCACAAAGCCTCGATAAGGTGCAATATCTAGAGGTTTTACTCTTGATAATACTTCTTTGTGAACTGCTTGATCAACTTTCACACCATACGTTTCAACGAGTTTTTTACCCGCTTCATAGTCACCTTCTGATTTGATTCGTTGAATTTCCTTTAATAAGACACCAAAAAGCGTTCTTAATTTGTTGTAATCAGTTATGTTATAATATGTTTTATTATCTCTTGTGATTTTTTCAATGACATTTCCGTCTGCTCCTTTTTCAATAACCCATGACGCAACAAGTTGTCTATTTTGCATATGCTCTTCTTCTACATCTTTACCAATATCTAGTCGTTGTAATTGAGTCAGCATGCCATTTCTAATGTATCCATCATACTCTGCTTTTCCAACTTCTAAAGTTGTTATTAATCCCAACTCAATTAATTTCTGGTCGTATATGTAAAACAGTCCAACTAAGTCCGCACGTGCTTCTTCTAATGTGCTGGCATAGTTTTTTAAGGTTTCAGCTGGTTGTCCCACACCTTCATTAAGTTGACCAGAAGCATGCCCTACAACCTCATGTAATGCGGTATGTAATTTACCAGCAAGTTCTGCATGTTCTTTGGCCCTGTCAATTTCTTCTTGATCGTTTGAAAATTCTTGAAGAATTCCGCTACCTGATGCATTATTGTAGGCAGCGATTATATTCCCAAGACTTACAGATTTAGAGCCAATCTCCTGGCGAATCCAATCATTATTTGGAAGATTAACACCAATTGGTGTAGAAGGTGAGGCGTCACCTGATTCACTCGCTACCTGCACAACTTTGTAAGTTACACCCTTCACTTCTTTCTTTTTGTGTTCATCAAAAAGAGGGGAATTATCCTCAAACCATTGGACATTCTCTGTCACTACCTTCATCTGCTCTGAAGCTTCAAAATCAGTAATTTGAACAATACTTTCATAAGTAGCTCTTTTTCCTAACGCATCACCATATACTTCAATAAACCCGTTAATCCAATCAATATCTCCATCAGTAGACTGAGCCCAAAGTACATTGTATTCATCCCAGGTAGTTAAATCTCCGGTATTGTAGAATTCAATTAATTTTTCAATTGCTATTTTTTGTTTATCATTTTCAGCAACACCAGCAGCTTTACTCAACCAAAATGTAATTTGATCAATTGCTTTACCATACTTGCCTCCAGACTTCCAAATTTCTTCGAAAGCTTCTCCGTCTTTAAGTATCATTGTAGAATTGTGACCATATTCAACGGGATGTTTCGCAGATTTGTCAATTTTAGCAGAATAATAATCCTCTACCATTTTTTGCGTGACACCTTCTCCATAAAAGCCATTGGCTGATGCTTGAATCATATCAACATCTGCATTTTTATTCTTTCGCTTCATCGCTTCAGTAGAGCTAAACATTACTTCAGTAGTTTCTTTCGAAATTGATGTTTTTGTCTGATCAATCAATGAATTGAAATAGACCCGTGAAAACTTAGGCATTAATTTATCCATCCCATAATGGTGATGTATCCCATTTGCAAACCAGACTTGTTTTGTATACGTCATGAAATTATTCCAGTCGTCACTATTCTGGTCACCATCAAATTTTTCCACAATACTTTCAAGCGCCTGTCTAATTTCGAGGTTATATGGATTGTTTTGATCGTATATAATGTCTCGACCCGCTAATCCTGCTTGTGATAAGAAGTAGACAAGTTTTTTTTGATCTAAAGATAAATTGTCAAAATCATTAATTTCATACCGTAAGACTTGAATGTCTGCAAATCGGTCAACTGTAACTGCAGAGAATTCTTTTTTCACTTCCGAAGTAGTTGAATCATTTTCAACTAATGTTTTATCGCCACCGCAAGACGCAACGATAAGAGCGAGTGAAATAATGGTAATAAAGGCTATTTTCTTAAACATAATTTTATTTTATGGCTTGAATATACTAAATCTGTTGAAGAATTCGACTTCGATTGATTTAAACTAGTTCTTTTTTTGCTTTGGCCGTTCCAATGCTGTTTGTGATAAAATCAATAGAATTTTTAGGAGAGCGAGATGGAGAGTATTCTCGACCGTAGAAAATAATTTGCAAATGCAATTTGTTCCATAATCTTTCAGGAAATATTTTTTTTGCGTCTATTTCTGTCAGTACAACATTCTTACCAGAGGTGACGCCCCAGCGAGTGAGCAGGCGATGGATGTGTGTGTCTACTGGAAATGCAGGGACGCCGAAAGCTTGGGCCATAACAACAGATGCTGTCTTATGGCCAACACCTGGTAATGCCTCGAGAGCCTCAAAAGAAGCTGGGACTTCACCGTTATGGAGATCGATGATCATTTCAGAAAGTGTAAAAATCGCTTGTGATTTCCTAGGTGAAAGTCCGCATGGACGAATAATTTCTTTTATTTCCGCTACACTGAGTTTAATCATGTCATAGGGGTTATCTGCAAGCTTGAAAAGTGCTGGTGTTACCAAATTCACACGTTTATCTGTGCATTGAGCAGATAATAATACCGAAATGAGCAATGTATATGAATCCTTATGATCTAAAGGAATTGGTGTTTCTGGGTAGAGTTTCTCCAATTCTTCAACAATATACTTTGCCTTTTCTTTTTTAGTCATTAGAATTTATTTTTTATTGATTCGGAAACCATTTCTCATAAAATGCATGAATTCTTTGAACTGTTTAATAGATGTGAATATTTTTTTGAATTCATTTGATTTAGTAGGTCGCGGATCAATTGGCTCCTTTTCTTGATGTAGTGGTAAAACATTCTTATTTTCTGAATTTTCCTTTTGATCAATTTGATTAATTACGCCCAACAGTTGATCCTCTTGTTTTGATAATTTGTCTGCCCTTTTAAAACGTTGTTCAGCAGCAGTTTTATAGCCCTTTTCCTCAAGTAAAAGACCTAGGTTATTATGAGCAATTGAATCGTCAGGATCTAAATTAACGGCTTTTTCGTAATCAACAATGGCTCCATCTAAGTCACCGAAACTTCTCTTAGCAAATGCACGGCAAGCATATCTAAATCCATATTCAGGTTGTAATTCAATTGCTAAATTTAAATCATCAAAACATTTCTGTTCTTCCTTGAGATGAAGATAAGCAACACCTCGATCTGAGAGAATGTCAAGATGATTAGGCGCAGCAACTAATGCTTTTGTAAAGATTAGAATTGACTCTTTCAATTTTCCGTCTTTAAAAAGCACGTGAGCTTTTTCGTGTTCTTTATTTGCAAACATTGTGTTAATTTTGCTTTATGAATGACAAAGATATATACTTTCCGCAATTTAGAAAATTGTCCAATGATAAGTTGTTTTATAAAGTGTTAAGCTCTCGAGAATTTATTGAAATTCAAGTTATTGGTTCGGTTATCAAAATTCATCAAATTAAGGCAGTTCAATATCCTGAGATTCTTAAAATCCAAGATTTACTTGATTTAGAAAGTAAATATTATAGGGTCATTTTTGAAGAAGAATACGAGGCTATGAAGTCGAAATTTGAAATGTAACTTAAATTCTATCCATATTTCTATCAAAAAATGAAACTTTTAGGCTGTAAATTATGAAAAAAGGAGTATTTTCAAAGTTATGTTTAAGTATTCTTTTTTTCTACTATTACTGATTGTTTTAAGTTCATGCTCTTTGAATTCGACCCAAGAGCAGTCGCTGAATAGCGCAAAAGTCTCATACATTAATTCTAAAAATAATGGTTCGGTAATGTCATATGTTGCATATACTCTGCCAGAGGCTGTCGCTTATTATAAATCAAAAGGAGATAGTGTTTTTCAGAAGAGATTTGATCTTTCAAAAGAGCAATTATCAGAATTTATTCAAGATGGCAATATTAGTAAAGTTGTCAATGACAGTCCAATAATTCATGTGAAATTTAATTTTATTAGCAATAATATAACCGATGGTGAATCAGAAGTTATTTATGCGATTTCTGAAAATGACGGTTCTTCTTGGTTTTTTGCAGAAGAGGTCGATTATAAAAACGATAAAATTATATCGGAAATAAAACAATTAATAAAAGGAGAATGAAAATACTACTATTAAGTTTGCTATGTTTCATTCATAGCTTTGGGAATTCTCAAGGATGGATACCAGCTGGTGGCAGGTCCATGTCAATGGCTAATGCTTCATCCACATTTACGGATGTTTGGGGATACCACAACAATCCCG
>CAJQQA010000084.1 GCA_905480355.1 uncultured Flavobacteriales bacterium
TGAGTGGCTCGGTAAGTGTCCCAAAGCGAGAATACCGTGTATTGATTTTCTTTCGCTGGATTAAGCTGATGAATTTTTCCGTCATGGCCTCTGTACATGCCATTGACATCATTAAAAATATTTGGAGCAATGAATGAATGATAAAGTGCTGTATAGAAATTTGTCATTATTTCATTTGAAGAAGTTGATGATTTAATTTTACTTAATTCTAAATTCCATTTATTAAGTGCCATTGTGTGTAGCTTTTCAAAATCCCAGTCAGTAATCTCTTGAGCTAAATTTCCTTTTGCTCCTTCAATATCTACGGCTGACATTCCAACTCTTAATTTTATCTTTTTAGTTGATTTCGGAAAAATTAAGAGTAGTTTATGTTTTCCATTTTTTTCAATTCTTCGTGCTTTTTGATAAGGTGCATCTATTTCTAAGTGAAAATAAAAATGTTGCTCTTCAGCCCATGATTTCGAAATTCGACTTCCTGATATCGTTTGATTATCAACTATACTGAAAGAGCTTGATAATAATTCATCCCGATGGTCCAAGTCAATTAAAATAAACTTCTTGCCCTTTTTATTCTTGAAAGTATACTCATGCATTCCGGACCTTTCTGCAACTGTCAGTCGAACATCGATTTTAGGATCATCAAGGCTTACTTCGTAATATCCTGGAGATGCTTTCTCATTGATGTGTGAGAATTTAGCTTGGTAGCCTTTCTTAGAGGAATAACCTGGGTCTAAACGTGGCTTGCCATTTTGTGGGACAATTAACAAATCACCATAGTCACTGACTCCTGTACCACTCAAATGAGTATGACTAAAACCGTAAATTATAGAATCAGAATAATGGTACCCAGAACAACCATCCCATCCATCAAAACGAGTATCAGGACTAAGCTGCATCATTCCAAATGGCAAAGTTGCACCTGGAAAGGTGTGTCCATGTCCACCAGTACCAATAAATGGATTCACATAGTCTGTAAGTTGTTTATTTGACGGTACACCTTTGTTTCCAGTCCTATCAATGTATTTCTTTCTTGCTTCTTGTCCCTTTCTTAACTCATCAATTTGTGAAAAACTAGTATTGACGAGAAATAAAGTACACACAATTAGAAAAGTAGTTTTCATGGTTTCAATATTAAGAATACTAAAGATAGTTAATTGAAATAAAAAAGGACCAACAAATGCTGGTCCTTTTAATATAATAATTTGTGTATTAAATGTTCTCGATTACCATAGCAGAAGCTCCACCTCCTCCGTTACAAATTCCAGCAGCACCATATTTACCTCCGTTTTGTTTCAGTACGTTAATGAGGGTTACAATAATTCTCGATCCACTATTACCAAGTGGATGACCCAATGAAACTGCGCCACCATTAACATCTACTTTTGATGCGTCTAATCCTAGTTTCTGAATATTAACAAGACCTACAACTGAGAAAGCTTGATTAAGTTCCCAATAATCGATATCAGAAATTTCTAAATTTGCTTTCTTTAATGCAACAGGAACAGCCTTTGAAGGGGCCGTTGTAAACCATTCTGGTTCGTGAGAAGCGTCACCATAACCAACAAGTTTTGCAATTGGAGTAACTCCAAGTTCATCTACTTTTTCTTTACTCATTAAGACGAGTGCTGATGCACCGTCATTTAAGGTTGAAGCATTCGCTGCAGTAACTGTTCCATCCTTCGAAAAAACAGCTCTTAAGTGTGGTATTTTTTCAAGTTTAACATTTGTAAATTCTTCATCTGTATCAATTATGATTGCATCTCCACGTCTTTGTGGAACTTCAACAGGAACGATTTCATCTTTAAATTTTCCAGCATCCCAAGCGGCTGCAGATCTTCTATATGACTCAATTGCAAAATTATCTTGATCTTCACGTGTAATATTATATTCTGTAGCACAATTATCTGCACAAACTCCCATATGAACACTATTATAGACATCCGTTAAGCCATCTTTTACCAATCCATCAATTACTTTTATATCTCCAAGTTTAGTTGCTTTTCTACCATTAATATAATGTGGAACCGCACTCATGTTCTCCATTCCACCGGCAATTACAACATCATTATCCCCACACAAAATTGATTGAGCGGCAAGACTTAATGACTTCATTCCAGATGCACACACTTTATTAACTGTAGTGCAAGGAACGTTGTTACTAATTCCAGCAGTAATTGCTGCTTGACGAGCAGGTGCTTGTCCTAAATTTGCTTGAAGAACGTTTCCCATGAAAACTTCTTCGATTTTATCAGCAGTAATACCTGCTTTGATGATAGCTCCTTTAATTGCTGTTGCACCTAAATCTGTAGCAGAAACACTTGAGAGTACACCGCCAAAACTTCCGATTGGTGTTCTCACTGCTGATACTATATATACTTCTTTGTTCATTCGACTAAATGTTTGATTTTGAGAATTACGAAATTAAGCAAATTAAAGCAAATTATTGAAAAGCTTATGTTAGATTTTAGGGTAAACTAATTTACTAAGGAATCTATTGTTAATTTTGCACAAAAAAAAACAAAATGAAATTTATTTTAGCTTTTATAAGCCTAACCTTTTTTACAGTTTCTAACGCACAAGACACCCTTGTCGAAAAATCAAATTGGAAAACTCAGGCAACCTTCGGATTGAATGGAACACAATCCTCTTTTTTTAACTGGAGTGCAGGTGGACGAAACAATATTTCTTTACTCAGTTTTATCGAGTCTTCAGCAAATTATGCTAAGAATGATTTAAAGTGGTCAAATGATTTAGGATTAGCGCTAGGGGGTATTCAGTATATTGGAATTGGGTCACCTAAAGAAATTCAGAAAAGCGACGATAAGATTGATTTTGCTACAAATTTTGGGTTGAAAATGAAAAAGGACTGGTACTATTCAATTTTAGGCTCATTCAAGACACAATTTCTTGATGGTTTTTCTTTTCCAAACGATTCTGTCCGAGTTTCAAGTTTTATGGCACCTGGTTATCTAACACTAGCATTTGGCTTTGATTACTCGCCAAATGATAACTTCACGCTCCTAATCTCGCCAATAGCTTCAAAAATGACATTTGTAGGAGTGTCAGATTTAGCTGACGCAGGAGCTTATGGAGTAGACGCTGCAGAATTAGATGCATTGGGAAACGTTATTACAGCTGGTAAAAAGTTCAGAGGAGAATTTGGTGCTTATATTAAGCTGAAATATAATAAAGAATTAGCTAAAAATATTTTAATGAAGTCTAAGTTAGAATTGTTCTCTAATTATGCTAATAATCCCGGTAACATAGATATTAATGCTGACATAATCTTCAATTTTAAAGTGAATAGTTGGTTTTCAGCGTCATTAAATTGGACGCTATTGTACGATGACGATATTCAAATCACTGATGCCAAAGGTAATGTAGGACCCCGAACTCAGTTTAAATCTATTCTGGGTGTAGGTGTATCGTATACAATGAAGAATTTTAAGGAGAAGAAATAGATTCTTAGTTCACTCTGATGAATATAGTTGAAATCATTATGATTTAATTTATTTATTCCCGTTGAGTTTCTTATTTTCGTGGGAATAGTGAATATTTTTTCTGACATATCTATTTGGTGGTCTTTTCCAATTCTTATTGGTGCAACCCTAATTTCGGCTTTATTCTACAGGAATCAAAAACAAATTGAGGGTGTTTCAAAAATAACACGCTTGATTTTAATCACTTTAAGAGCTACTTCTTTAATTTTAATACTTATTTTTTTATTGGGTATTATCCTTGAAAACAAGGAATATAAATCAGAGAAACCCATCTTAATAACACTTGTTGATAATTCTTCATCTATGTTGAATTATAAAGATAGCTTGCTTGTGAAATCTAGGATATCAGAATTTCAACGAGATTTACGAGAAAAATTTCAAGATAAATTTGACTTTCAAGAGATAAACGTTGATTCAAATGTAGATTTTGACACATTGACTTTTTCCGGTATTGAGTCTGATTTAGAACAGGGGTTTAGCCATATTTATAATCAATATTATAACCGAAATATTGGTGGTATCTGCTTTATCAGCGATGGCAATTTTAATAAGGGTAATAATCCACTTTATACAGCAGAGAAAATAAATCTAACCCCTATTTTCTCAATTGGTGTAGGTGATACCGTTGTGAAAAAAGATCAACTAATTCGAAATGTGTCAGTAAATAACATTGCGTTTCTAAAGAATAAATTTCCAATAGAAATTGATATTGAAGCGCATAAAATGGGGCAAACTTCAAGCAAAGTATCAATATGGAGCAATGGTAAGAGGGTAACAGAAGAAGCAATTGACTATAGTGATGGTGATATTGATTTCAATCATGTTTCATTTGATATTGAAGCCCAGAAGATCGGTTTTGTTGAGTTTGAGGTTAGAGTTGAGGCAAAAGAAGAAGAGTCCACATTAGTCAATAATCGACATCGTTTTTACGTTGAAATAATAGATTCAAGAAATAAAATTTTAATTCTTGCAAATTCTCCACATCCGGATTTAACAGCTATCAAACAAGTTCTTGAGAAGGATGAGAATGCTGATATAGAATTGAAGTTGACTGATGATTGGAAAGGGTCAGTTGGTTCATTTGAATTAATTATTCTTCAGAACCCTAAACAATCCAATAGTGCTTTGATTGAGGAGATTAATTTGGCGAATGTTCCTGTTTTATACTTGTTGGGTAATTCTACAAGTGCATCTGTTGTAAAACAACTTAAAATAGGATTAAATTTTCCTTCTGGAAGCCAAACTGATGAAGTTCAGGGAGGAATTAATAGCAGTTTTCAGTTATTTGAAACGTCAACTGACTTAAGCGATGGTGTGAAAAGTTGGCCACCTCTTTCAGTTAAGTTTGGTAAAACAGTCGCAAATACGGGTGATGTGTTAATTCATCAACAAATTGGTCCAGTTAAAAAGACTGACCCACTTTTAATGTTTGGGAAAAGAAATAGCGTCAAATACGGTGCGTTTTTAGCGGAAGGTCTATGGAAGTGGAAGCTATCGGAATTCATTCAGAAAAAAGAAAATCAAGGTTTTGATGAATTGATTCAAAAAACTGTACAATACCTTACTGTTAAGAGAAACACAGATCCACTTCGTGTAATTCTACCTAAACGTTACACAACAAACAGTGATGTTGTAATTAATGCAGAATTCTATAATTCATCGTTTGAAAAAATCAATGGGCCAGATGTTTCTTTTGAGTTGAGAAATGAAAATAATGATTTGATTAATTATGAATTTGCTCGACTCAATGCGAGTTATATTTTATCATTAGGGACATTGTCTGCAGGGAAATATTCATGGATTGCTAAAACAAATTTTGCTAGGAAGTCCCACAAGAAAAGTGGAATATTTATTGTCGATGATATTTCATTAGAAGCCATAGAGACACATGCTAATCATAACATCTTGAATCAGATAGCGACTAAGACAAATGGCTCATTTTATCGTTTGAATAATTTAAAACCTTTGTTTGATACAATAGAAAATCGATCAGATATTGTGAATGTAAGTTATGAGGAATCTGTTTTTGAAGAATTAATAGATTGGAAAAGTTTATTTCTCTTACTGTTTGTATTACTTGGCGTTGAGTGGTTTATTCGCAGATATAACGGTTCGTATTGAGATGTAACGAGTAATTTTATTATTCTCTTTTATAATATATTAGAATATATCTCGTTAAAATAGCATATTAGTTAAACTCAATAAAACATGATTGCCTATGTCAAAAGAATACACTGATTACATTGCTCCAAACAAAGAGTTTAAACTTGTCCCTAACAAAAAAGTACTTGATACGATTCTAAATTACAGTAAGTCTCTGGAAGTACAAAAAACAAAAAAGAACCAAAGATTGGTCTTCAATCTTAATTAATTAACAAATAGCCTCGAATAGTTCGAGGCTATTTTAATTTTATAGAAGTCTAAAATAATTTTTATTTTTCTCAGTGCCAGACTTTCTACTAGACTCTAATTCAAGAGACTATCGCACAACTAAGAAGGCAATCACAGATTATTTAATTAATAGAACAAAATCAACTACTACAAAGCATTTCAACATGAGGGATTCCATCTTCTAAATACTCTTTACCTGTAGAAATAAAACCATGATTTTTATAATAATTTTCTAAATGCTTCTGAGCAGAAACTGTAATATTATCATCACCAAATTCGATTTTACAATACTCCATACATTTTCGCATGAGCTCGTGGCCAATTCCCGTGCCTCGAACCGATTGATCCGTAACTACACGGCCAATAGAAACAGACGGGTAGGAGACACCAGGAGGTAGAATTCTTGCAGTTGCAACAATTTTACCTTTACCCGAACGACAGAGAACATGGTATGCTTTTTTGTCTTTACCATCAAGTTCCGAATAAGGGCAGTTTTGCTCTACTACAAAAACATCAATTCGAAGCGCTATAATATCATGAAACTCATTTATACTTAAGTCTTGATAAGGTTTAATTTGCCATTCTAAATGCATATTTTGTTGTTTTTAAGTTTGTATAATGCCAACATTATAGGGTTTTTCAGCTTTCTTATGGTTGGCCATTTCGATTCCCATAGAGATTACTTTTCGAGTTTCAATTGGGTCTATAATGGCATCAATCCATAAACGACTAGCAGCATAATAGGGAGAAGTCTGCTCATCATATTTATTTTTAATCGTGTTGAATATTTCTTTTTCTCTTTCAGGAGTAATTTCTTCGCCCTTTTTCTTTAATGAAGAAACCTCAATTTGAAGAAGAACTTTCGCCGCTGCTGCACCTCCCATTACTGCGAGTTGAGCAGTTGGCCAACTTACTATTAAGCGCGGATCGTATGCTTTACCACACATTGCATAATTACCAGCGCCGTATGAATTTCCTGTAATGATTGTGAATTTAGGAACAACAGAATTAGCCATTGCACTTACTAACTTTGCTCCATCTTTAATGATTCCTGAGTGCTCACTTTTTGAACCAACCATGAAGCCGGTAACATCTTGTAAGAATACTAGAGGGATATTTTTCTGATTACAATTCATAATAAACCGAGCTGATTTATCAGCAGAATCAGAATAAATAACTCCTCCAAACTGCATTTCGCCCTTCGCATTTTTCACTAACTCACGCTGGTTGGCAACAATACCAACACTCCAGCCATCAACTCTAGCATAGCCACAAATAATTGTTTTACCGTAGTCAGATTTATATTCTGTAAACTTAGAATCGTCTACTAAACATTTAATTATTTCTTTAACGTTATAAGGTTTTGACCTATCCTCAGGTAATATCCCATAAACATCTTTAATGTCGCGTTTTGGTTCAATAGAATCTAAACGACTGAAACCTGCATTTTCTGGGTCACCAATTTTATCCACAAGGTCACGAATAGTAGATAAGCATTCTTCATCAGATTCTGATTTATAATCACATACGCCCGAAATTTCTGTATGTGTAGTAGCTCCACCTAAAGTTTCATTGTCAATACTTTCTCCAATTGCTG